>CAZGOR010000014.1:0-23283 GCA_964527875.1 uncultured Bacteroides sp.
TTCATAATACTTGATATACAACGTGTCAATATATCTTCCTGAAAATGATATATTGAATACATCATCACTTTTGAAAACCCTGTCAAAAGAAGGATAACCCGTGTTAGCTGATATTACCCTGAAGTTTTGTAAAATATTCACAGATGATTTATCCACATCAAGAAAAGACAGACTGCTTTTGTTTCGCAATTGATCAGTAGTTTTCACCTTCAGCGAATAGAGCTTACCCTGTTGTGCTTGTAAAGGGATGGTAGTAATGAATACATCTTTTATCTCGTTCCTGTCAAGGCTATAAATAAGGGAAGCACTATCGGCAATCGTTTCACTTACCTGTCCATTTATTATTTCCCTGAGTTCATAATACAATTTCAGTGAAGCCATGTATTTTCTCATAGGATTAGCCTGGTTAAACAACAACTCCACCGTATATAACTTAAAATATAATCTGGATAGCCCAGGCCTTTCATGATAAATAATCATCTCAGGGTGAATTGGTGTGCTGGTAGGATTATAGATTGAGGCCATGTTCCTGTTCACCTCAGGTGCTGTCTTTTGAATGATCCGGGAACAGGATGTGGTTACAACCAGAACAACGGTTAATATGTTAACAAGTTTCTTTATCATTATATGATCATTTCTTCATATGCTAACTTATTTTTCAGGTTTTTATTTTCATTATGATCCGTCTTTTTTGCATATGGCTTATCCAGGTCTGATAAATTCTCAATCTGTTTTTTTCCAGGAAAATCATAGATCCCCCCATATTTTTCTTCACTTTACTATCTCTGAACTCATATACTTTCTCTACCAATCCATCAAGAAATTTCCTGTCATGAGAAACTACAATCAACGTGCCATTCCAATAGACCTTTCGTTATATCTTTGCAAATGTTATAAAATAAATACAATTATCCATTATGACCCGGGAAAAACCACCGGTAGTTGAAAAAGTTCTGGTAGAAGACATTGCTGCCGGGGGGAAAACTATTGCACGGATTGATAATTTCGTCACTTTCATATCCAATGCACTTCCGGGTGACCTGGTTGATCTTCAGATCATCAGACGTCACAAATCCTGGCAGGAAGCCAGGGCTGTCCGGTTTCATTTGTTATCCGATAAGAGAACTTCTCCCTTTTGCGGGCATTTCGGTGACTGTGGCGGTTGCCGGTGGCAGGATCTGAAATATAGTGAACAGCTGATTTATAAGCAAAAAGAAATAATTGACCAGTTTAAAAGGATCGGGAATACTGATTTCCCTGAATCCGAGCCGATCATTGATTCAGATTCAGACAGGTATTACAGGAACAAACTGGAATTCACCTTTACAAACAACAAATGGCTGAACCGCGAAGAAATTGAGAAAGGAAACGGGATCATTCAAAGAGACGGGCTCGGGTTCCATGTACGCCAATTATATGATAAGGTCATTGATATCAACAAATGCCACCTGCAGTCAGAACCATCTAATCTTATCCGCTTAAGCATCAGAGATTTTGCAATTAAAAACCATTACAGTTTTTTCGATCTTAAAAAGCATAATGGCCTGTTGCGAAACCTGATCATCAGGACTTCTTCCCTGGGTGAGGTAATGGTATCGGTTGTGTTTTACGAAGATGACCCTGATGCCCGTGATGATATCCTAGGCCATATTGCCGGTTCTTTCCCCGAAATAACATCCCTGATGTATGCAATCAACAGGAAGGCAAATGATTCAATTTATGACCTTGAATTCAATCTGTACAAAGGCCGGGATCATATTGTTGAAATGCTTGATGATCTCAGGTTCAGGATCGGCCCCAAATCCTTTTTCCAGATCAATATTTCGCAGGCACTTAAATTATACAGGTGGGTCAGGGAAAATGCATCTTTAAATGGTTCTGAAATAGTCTATGACCTTTATACCGGAACCGGAACCATTGCAATCTTCCTCTCCAAATATGCAAAAAAAGTTGTTGGCCTTGAATATATAAATAATGCTATTGAGGATGCACAAATAAATTCCTCCCTGAATAATATTTCAAATACACGGTTTCTATGTGGTGATATCAGGAAGATCTTGAATGAGGATCTGTTGAAACAAGAAGGTTATCCGGATATCATCATTACCGATCCCCCGCGTGCAGGCATGCACAAGGATGTGATTTCTGCCATCCTGCTTGCTTCACCAAATAAAATCATTTACATAAGCTGCAATCCGGCCACACAGGCCAGGGATATTAACCTGTTGTCCGGTCATTATAAAATTATCCGTATCCAACCTTTTGATATGTTCCCGCATACCTGGCATGTTGAAAATGCCGTTCTGCTAGAGAAATTAACCGTTTAAGGAGATATAAACATGAAAAAAGAATGAGTTCGTATCATTTCATATACAAATTATTATTATTATCATAAAAAAAATAAAAAGGATAACTTATATTCGATAAAAGTTTCATTTTTCAACAGTTCAATACTTTGTTCAGACACCTATTCATACTTATTTTCCTGTTCTTAATTTCTCTTCCCTGTTTTTGTCAGGAAACCGATGTTGAACTCTGGCTGGCAGCACAGGTCAGGAAAGATTTAGGGAAGAAATTCAGAATATATTATGAACAGGGGTACCGCAGGGATGAATTCCTGGAACACATCAAGACTGCTAATTTTGAAGCTGGTGGATATTATAAGCCTTTCAAATTTTTATGGCTGGGTTCATATTACAGATTCTCCACTAATTTCAGTGATTTCATAAAAAACCGGTTTTCCTGTGAACTTGTTCTGAGAAGAGATATTAAAAGGCTTTATGTCAAATCCAGGAGTCAGTATAATGCAGATTTCGTGAAGGGTGATAAAACCGATCATTACGCGAGGGAAAGAATATTACTGGAATATGACATCCGTAAATGCAAACTCAGTCCGTTTTTTGCTTCTGAGGCCATATTTCATATGCAGAGGGATAAATCGGAAAATGAACAGATAAGATTTGATCTGGGAATAGAATGGAAATTAGGTAAGCGCCACACCATTGATACCTTTTACAGGTACCGGATCAAGAGAAATGTAAAAAATCCACTCAGGTCAAACATCATCGGGATCGATTATGTTTTTGAATTCTGATTTTTCATTCAGGCAATTTTTCATCAGGCCATTCTATCCTGAAATCTTTCCAATATGATTTGATGGTTCTTTTAATTTCAGTTGAAAGGATCAGTATACCTATAAGATTTGGAATCGTCATTAATGTGATGGTGATATAAGACAAGGCCCATACAATTGTTGTATCGGTAAATGATGCGAAGAAAAATCCGGCAACATAAATCAGCCGGTAGTAAATCACATATTTCGTGCCGAACAAATATGTGACTGCCCGGTCGCCATAGTATGACCAGGAGATTGCGGTTGAGAAGGCAAACAACAACAATCCAATTGAAACAATATATTTTCCCCACTCTCCCAGGATGCTCCTGGTAAATGCTTCTGCTGTCAGGGGAGCACTATGCAGCAATGATTTTCCCTGGACAATGATATCCCCCGATTCATCCTGCAGTTTTCCATCCGTCACGGTGAGATCCCCGTTAAATATCTTCTCTTCTTTATAAAACATGATATTTTCAGCAACAGATCTTGCGTTCAATAAGGTAATATCATTTGTCATTCTGCCTTCCCGTACATTGATGACACCATTGTAAAGTTCTAAAGTATCCTTATTTGCAAGGTAACGATACAATTGTTTCTTGTGTGGCTGATTCATTTCATCATAAGTACCATCAAGGAATATCATGTCAGCCTGCTGGAACTGATTTTCAACTTTATCTTTCCACGCGCCGGATGACAGCAGAACCAGGCCGGTTAGCATACAGATAATAATAGTATCAATAAATGGTCCGAGTAAAGCCACCAATCCTTCAGATACAGGTTCATGTGCACGTGCTGCAGCATGTGCGATTGGGGCAGATCCCTGTCCTGCTTCATTTGAGAAGAGTCCCCTGTTCACGCCCCTGTTGAATGCAAAGGCAAAACTTGCCCCGAGGAATCCTCCTGCAGCAGCTGTGCCTGTGACAGCATCCCGGAAAATGGCTATCAGTGAAGGGATAATATTGTGATAGTTTGTTCCTATAACCAGCAGGGCACCAACGAAATAGAGGATAGCCATACCGGGAACAAGCCTTGATGTAACCTTGGCAATTCGTTTAATACCCCCGATAATAATCAGCGCGAGCACTACTGCCAGGATCGCTCCCGTGATGATCTGCTTCAGTCCGAAAGTGGCAAAAATCGAATTGGAAATACTGTTTATCTGTGGAAGATTGCCGGTTCCAAAAGAAGACAGAATCGTTGCAACTGCAAAGAAAGCTCCGAGCACCATTCCTATTTTAATAACCTTGCCACTACGAAGCCTGATATTCAGCCGTTTTTTCATATAATACATGGGTCCCCCCGATACAGAACCGTCGTGAAGTACATCCCGGTATTTATGGGATATGGTTACTTCAACAAATTTAAGGGTCATGCCGAACAAGGCAGTGACCAGCATCCAGAAAAGAGCAGCAGGTCCTCCAAGATGAATGGCCAGGGCAACTCCGGCTATATTACCTGTGCCAATCGTTCCCGACAGGGCAGCGGAAAGTGCCTGAAAATGTGAAGCATCCCCAACATCCCCCGCTCTATCAAATTTTCCTTTTACACATTTGACCGCATGCCTGAAATACCTGATCTGCGGAAACTTAAGATAAACCGTGAAAAAGATGCCTGTTCCCAGCAGAAGAAAAACAAACCACGGATGGCCACCAATGTAGGAATCGAGTTTTGTAAGAAAATAGTAAATTGCTTCCATCTGTGCAATTTGTGAAAAGACCACAACGAAGTTCACAAATGTAAAAATAAATCATGATTCGTGAAATGTTTGCAAAGCAAACATTCGCGAGCGGGTTGTGTCTGTGGCCCTGTGCGAGCGAGCAATCGTGAGTCGTGAGTTGTGAGTCTTAGGTCATGAGGTTTGATACGTGAGATGTGACATAACTCTCCAAGGGTTTAAAGAGCTCCAAGGGTTATACAATCCCCAGATCTGAAAGAGTTCCAGGGGTGGAATAACAATCCTGGGGGTTATATAACCCTCCAAGGTTTTAAAAAGCTCCAAGGGTACTAATTATTAGATAACTCACCGGGTGACTGCCAGTCACCGGGTGAGTTATCCAAACACCTGGGATTAAATATCCATCATTTTATTTAATTTAGCAAAGTCCGGTTATTCAACTCTTAAAAAAATGAACCGAATCATATCCAATATTCCCCGCACAATCTTTATCCTGATCGGTTTTTTTGTTATCACATCAACACCTGTTGCTGCCCAGGTCAGTAACCTTAACCAGAGAGTGGCACTGGTGATCGGTAATTCAGACTACACAGCCGGCCCCCTGCTGAATCCCGTCAATGATGCCCGGGCAATGGCCAGGGTACTCCGGGAAACCAATTTTGAAGTACTTGAATATGAAAACGTCCATAATATGGCAGATATGAAACGGGTGATCAGGGAATTTGGTGAAAAGATACAGAATGGAGGCGTCGGACTGTTTTATTATGCCGGACATGGTATCCAGCTAAATGGCAAGAACTACCTCATCCCTGTCGAAGCTGAAATATACCGGGAAGAAGAGGTGGAATATGAAAGTGTTGATGTTGGTTTTGTCCTTGCCCAGATGGAAAGTGCCCGTAACCGGATGAACATCATCATCCTTGATGCCTGCCGCAACAACCCCTTTGCCAGAAGCTGGCGTTCGGCATCACAGGGACTGGCTTTCGTTAGTGCACCAGCAGGCACCCTGATCGCATATGCCACTGAACCGGGATCGGTTGCTTCGGACGGAACAGGAGAAAACGGATTATATACGCAGGAACTGTTAAAACAAATTAAACAGCCCGGACTTAAAATTGAAGATGTCTTTAAAAATGTCAGGGTGAATGTTATGAAATATAGCGGTGACCTGCAAATACCCTGGGAATCATCATCCCTTGTCGGTGATTTCTATTTTGTTGAAGAAGAAACAACCACATCCCTGACTCAAACTGCAGAAGAAACATCAACAAATGATAAACCGGATGAAGATATCCTCAAAGATGCCCCGGACTATTTATTCCCAAACGAAGCAACCCTCAACATCAGGTGGAAATCATCCGATAACAGGTACACAGCAATTATGAATGATAAAGATATTACTGCTGAAACTGCCAATTCCGGATGTGGTGATGACCTGTTGGTTTATCATGATAATACCCGTAAATATTTCCTGTTCGATGATTTCTGGAAAAACCAGGATAACACATACCGTGAATCATCAAGCCTGCCCTTTGATGTCACTACCTGCTGGAGATCAATAGATAACAAATACTGGTTCTTTGATAAAGGCCATGATATCACTCCAAATACTACAATCGCTTCTTTTGATGAACATAAACTCATCTATGATAAACAAAATGATCAATATTATCTCTGTGATTTTTTTACACAGTTCATGGATGGGAATATATATCCGGCAGAACCTGTATTTTCTCCAAACGGGACCCTCTGGAGATATGACGGACAGTATTATTTCCTGTATGTTAACGGAGAACAGATTGCATCTCGTACCTTCTCCCGGTGGAGCGGAAATGATCTGATCGTTTTTGATGAACAGGACAACAGATCATATCTTCTGACGGACCTGTACAACCGGAAAGGTAACCAACTCAGGCCGGCAGAGATCATTGCCGGACCGGGAATGATCACCTGGCAGCGACAGGATAATACGTATTATCTTTACCGCGACGGAGTGCAATTTGCAGTCGAGGAAACAACAATGGCAGATTATTCCGGCAATGACCTCATCGTTTTTGAGAAAACCTATCAGCAAACATACCTCCTGAAGGACTGGATAAACAGGAATGATCAGGTTCTTCGGAATGCCACCATACTGTTTTCTCCTACCGGTGTTTTCTGGCGACGTTCAGGAAATAATTACTGGTTATACAGACATGGACAACTCATCAATCATGAATTGACCTCAAACTGGAATGGAAACGACCTTGAAGTAAACGATTCTTACCTCGGTATCACATACATTCTGCCGGATTACGCTTCTTCAGATGATAACATATTGAAGGCCGCGAAAATAAAATAATTTTTGGAATAAATTCCTGATCTTCAGTTTATTAAATGATTACAGCAATCCTGCCCGGGATGGTTTTGCCAGATACCGGGATCATTTTAAACCAATAAATTATGTTGCCTTAGCCTAAAAATTATTACCTTTCACTTTAAACCCAATACCAGCGATCCTGAAATGAATCCTAAGGTAAAAGAGGTTACCGGGAAGCGGGAACTGCACAGGTTTATTCATCTCCCCGGGCATATCCATAAAATCCATAAAAACTGGGTCCCCTCGATCTATATGGATGAATGGGAATATTATAATCCAAAAAAGAATAAAGCTTTCTCTTACTGTGATACCCTCCTGTTGATTGCTTACCGGGGTCAACAGCCCGTGGGACGGATCATGGGCATTATTAACCATAAATACAACAGGACACATCATGAAAATCATGCCCGTTTTTCATGCATGGAATGTTACAATGATCCGGATGTTGCTGCTGCATTGTTGAATCATCTTGAAGATTGGGCCCGTTCAAAAGGTATGAACAAAATTGTCGGCCCGCTGGGCTTTTCCGATAAAGACCCCCAGGGATTCCTGGTTGAAGGGTTCGATGAACCAATCGTCATCGCAACCAATTGTAATTATCCCTATATGGTGGAACTGATCGGGGCAAATCATTATGTTAAGAAGGTCGACCTGGTAGTCTATAAGGTCCACATACCTGAAAAAATCCCGGAACTATATGAGAAGATCAGTGAACGGGCATTAAACAGGAATCAGCTTTCAATACTGGAATTTGACAGTAAAAGCCAGCTGAAAAAAATGATCAGACCGGCACTTACGCTTGTAAATGAAACATTTTCAGATATCTATGGCTTCGATCCTATGAGTGATAAAGAAATGGATGACCTGGCAGCACGGTATATGCCCATCCTTGATCCCAGGTTTGTAAAATGTATATGTAACCAGCATGATGAACTGGTTGCATTTATCCTCGGAATGCCCGACCTCAGCAAAGGGATCATCCGTTCAAAAGGTTATCTTTTCCCGTTCGGAATATTTTTTATTCTCCTTTCTGCCAGAAAAACAAAACAACTTGACCTGCTCCTGGGTGCGATCCGACAGGATTACCGCAATATCGGCCTGGATGCGATAATGGCAATAAAAATGATAGAATCTGCAAAAAAAGCCGGATTCAATGTTGTCGACAGCCATCTTGAACTGGAAGATAATCTTAAGGTGAGAAGAGAAATGGAACGAATGGGAGGGAAGGTCTATAAACGCTATAGAATTTATAGTAAGGATCTTTAAAAGCAAAGCTCTGTTATCAGCCAGACTATATTGGTTCTCGGTTCTCAGTTTTCAGTTCTCTGTTTTCAGTCCCGAAAATAATGCATCAGCCTGAGGCTAATTACTAATTTTGGGGATTGGTGTGGATTTCGGGTATTGTGTGTGAAGTTCTGCGGGTTGTTAACCTGCAGATTCACATGCGTTGGATGAAAAAGTAAACCCGGTTGTTAACCGGGGTATATGGTTCTCAGTCCAAATATTCATCGGGATTTATTTTTCTTTACATATAGATAGCTACCGGGATTTTATTGAAATATATAACCTTAGGATTTATTTCACCCCCTCTGTCCTCCTGTCGTCGGACATCTCCCCCTGTTTGCAGTGGGAGACACAGAGGGGATGGTAAATATATTCCAGAATTTTATATCACTCCTCAATCAGCTTCAGATAATCCATCATCAGGGGGATATCAAAGGATTTGATACCGTATTTCATCAAATGTTTTTTATCCTGTTCGAAAACTGACGCGAGCCAGTCAAAATCCGCACCTGACTTGATAAGTGACTTTTTATAAAGTTCAATTGCTTTTTGTTTATCTCCTGTACACCATTCTATATGCCCCAGGTTAACAAAATCATTTTTGTTCCCCTCCTTTTGAATGGCTTTATCAAAATATTTCCTGGCATTATCGAATTTCCCGAGTGCAAATGAACACCATGCAATTGGCCGGTAAACCTTATAATTCTTAGGATCCTGATACTCGACCTTAAAATAATATTTGAGAGCCGTCTCGAAATCCTCCATATCCATATAGGTATGACCAATATATGTCTGAATGTAAAGATTTTCGGGGTCCTGTTTCTCTGCTTCCTGATAATACCTGAGAGAAGACTCAAAATCACCCGACTTACGATAACAGAAAGCAATTTTTTTGAATATCCATACCTTGTTCTTGTCGAAAAGTTCTGCTTTGTGATAATTTTCTATGGCCTTTTCGAAGTCTCCCAGTTTCTGGTAACCGTAAGCAATCTTCTCAAAAACTTCAAAGTTGCTTTCATCACATACGAGATGGCTGAAGATGTTGATGGCTTCCCGGTAATATTCCTTTTCAAAATAAAACTCACCAATATTTCTCAGGATCTTTTCATCACTGATCAGTAATTGAAGGAGATTGCTGCTTTCAACATTAAAAGGTATTTCAAAAATATCCTCAAACTCATTCTTCATGGGATGGAGCTTGAAGAACCTGTAAATATCCTGCAGGTACTGGGTATATATGGTTCTGTCTCTGATAAATTGATCAAGCATTTCATCATTTGATGATAGTTCATTCATGGCCTTGATCTCCATATTGAACATTTCCATCATCATGGATTTCTGAAGTGAGGGCATATGCCTGATATTGAGACAAAACGAGTATTTATCCGAATTGCATAACACGCTTGATCTTTCAAGTCCTTCCACGAAAAGGGAAACATCAAACTCCTCCTTCTGGTCTTCCAGTGCTTTAACAACATTTTCATTATCCCTGTAAAACGGCAGGAACCAGTTACTGAACTCCGTGAAGAACTGAAATCTTTTCAACATCGCAAATGCACTCAGAAAGACATCGGATCCTTCCATCTGAAGGGTGGAGAATTCTTCAAGTTTTTCATAAATATCCGGAGCATCCTCGAAAACTGTCTCCCATTCAGGATTCTTTTCATCAATATTCTTCCTCGACAGCAGGTCTTCAAGGTCAAGTTTCTCCTCCAGTGTAGATTTGATCTTCATCATTTCAGGAAAGATCTCCTCCCTGATCTTACGTGTAACTTTTTCTGTTTCCCTTGCTTTCAGATACTGAATGATGATCGCCTCAATATTCTTATCAAAATTTTTCTGCTCTTTAATGAGTTTCAGACGCTGTTCAATCCCGGGATAAAATTTTATTCTCCTGTCGTGATAATAAAGTCCGAGTACAAGACCGGCCAGAGCCCTGTGCCACACCTGGTCTTCATGCTTTTCAAAAAAATCAAAAAGAAGGTTTACTTTCTGTAAATCAAAATGGCGGATCAGTGAAAGTGTAAGAGAACTGACAAGAATACTTTTATCATACCATGGAATGAACTTTGACGGGATGATCTGCCTGACAATATTGATCTCATCCTCCCTGAATTTATCCGTCATCCAGATGATCCTGAAAATATTCATCAGGCTGCGGTAATAATTTTCTTTGGCCGGCGTCTTCCCGGCATCACCTGAAGCTTCACTGTCCTGAAGGATCTGTTCAATTTCCTTCTGAAAAGTCAGATTATCAACCAGTTTACCTAATTTGCCCGGAAGAAACCGTGAAGTTCTTTCCACTTCAGCCTTGATGATATAGTATCCCAGCAGTTTCTGGTTATAAATGATATCCTCTTTCACATCATCAGCCAGTTCAAGAATTGATTTCATCAGATGTTTATAGACCTTTTCCCTTTCCGGGTCCTCAGCCAGCTCGAATGAATACTTCAGTATATTCCGGTAAGTTTCACGATATTTTTCCAGCTGATTAACAAAATCCTTATTTCTGCAATGTGCCGTCAGATCTTCAAGAATATTCAAAGCATCGATCACTTCGTTATCATATATATGATCGCGTATTTGCCTGTTCTTTTCCTGTAAATCTGAATATTTCATTGCTATTCAGTAGTTAATTCAGTTGTGCTTCTTAATTTATTGTTAAATTGTTAAATTGTTGTTCTGCTAAGCCAATTGTTATTAACAATTTAGCAATTTAACCATTTAACCATTTATTCGTCATCAAAAATCGACCCAAGCCTGACTTTATTAAAAATCAGACATTTTGTCATAAGATAAGGAAAAAATAAAAAGGCAAAAGGAAAAAGTATTTGTTTCAATACTTTCCTTTTACCTTTTTACTTTTTACACTGTGAAATAATTTTGTTTGCAAAATTGCTTTGCATTTCACAGGGTTAACTTTTTCCTTGCCTATAATTCGTTTGGCAACAGTAATTTTTCAATTCGCTCTCTGAACATCTGTTTTGTTTCTTCAGGAGTAGGGGCGATCCCGGCTGCCATGACCGGATTGCCTTCCATGGGACAAAAAAGAAATGAAGGAATGCTCTGGATACGAAATATCGCTGCAAGTTCTCTTTCTACTTCTGTATCAACCTTATATATCTGGATTTTACCATGGTATTCCATTGCCAGCTCTTCAAGAATAGGTGATGATATCCTGCAGGGAGCACACCAGTCGGCATAAAAATCAATCAGGCATGGTTTATCACCCCTGAACACCCATTTTTCCGGATTCTCTTCATAATTCATCACATTGTTAAGAAAACCCTGTTTTGTCAGTTGAATAACTCCTTTAACTTCTTGTTTTGCTTCCAATTCTCCTGATTTCATCGCATCAGAATTACTGTTTTTATTTTCAACCGACTGTCCGCCACAACCATATGATGCAATTACTAAAACACCAAGCAGGGAAAAAATCAATTTTTTCATTTTTATTATTCTTTTTTATCCGGTCACAATTTATAATATTTCCTGAGAAATCCCAAAATGAGACTGCCGATGATATGGGTGTGAAATTACTTCAAAATATATACCATCGGGGCAGATATGCTCATATTAACATCTTTTTAAATATTAACAGACCTGACAGGTGGCCTTGACAGATCTGGTATTCTTACCTGTCAGGTGGAAGTGATTTTTTCAACCTGACAGGTTTTATTCAACCTGTCAGGTTGTTCAATCCCTGATTTCCCGATGATACTCCTGGAGGGATTTTACCTGGTAAGCGCCGTTTCTGCGTTCTTTGATGCCCCTGGTTGCCGCCAGTGCTGCTGAGGTGGTTGTAATATAGGGAACTTTATATTTAATAGCGTTTTTACGGATATAGGAATCATCGTACTCGCTGGTTTTCCCGGCCGGTGTATTAACGATCAGGTCTATCTCTCCGTTTTTTATGGCATCAACAATATTTGGCCTTCCTTCATGAACTTTTTTGATTAATTCCGATTCGATACCATGTTCTGCCAGAAAATGTTTTGTTCCTTCGGTAGCAAGAATCCTGAACTTCATATCCCTAAAATTCCTGGCAAATTCAATGATTTTCCGCTTGTCTCTTTCAGCAATGGTGATCAACACGGTACCTTCAACAGGCAGGCTGGTCTGGGTTGCTTCCTGTGATTTGAAAAATGCCAGGCCATAATTTTCGGCCAGTCCCAGCACTTCTCCCGTTGAACGCATCTCGGGACTGAGCAAAGGATCAACATCAGGAAACATATTGAACGGGAAAACAGCCTCCTTAACACCAAAATATTTGAATTTTCTATCCCTTAGGTTTAAATCGGAAAGTTTTTTCCCCAGTAATATCTGTGTGGCAACTTTAGCCATCGGGATATTACAGACTTTTGATACCAGGGGTACTGTTCGTGAAGCTCTCGGATTTGCTTCCAGTATATATACAATACCCTCGTAGATGGCAAACTGCATGTTCATCAAACCGACCACATTCAATTCGGTAGCTATTTTTCTTGTGTACTCCCTTATCAGTTCCTGTTGCTCGTCGGTTATGATAACCGGTGGTATCACACAGGCAGAATCTCCCGAATGGATGCCGGCATATTCAATATGCTGCATGACTGCCGGAACAAATACTTCTTTGCCATCGGATATGGCATCTGCTTCTGCTTCAATGGCATCCTCCAGAAAATAATCGATAAGCAAAGGTCTGTCAGGCGACACATCGACTGCCAGGGCAACATATTGTTTAAGCATCTCTTCATCAAGGATGATCTGCATTGCCCGTCCCCCCAATACGTAAGAAGGCCGGACCATTAAGGGGTATCCTATTTCCCTGGCAATTTCAATGGCTTCTTCCAGTGTGCTTGCCATACCCGAATCAGGCTGTGGAATACCCAGTTTCCCGATCACATGGCGGAAGCGGTCACGGTCTTCTGACAGGTCGATGGTTTCGGGCGAGGTGCCGAGTATGTTTACCCCTGCCTCAGTAAGTTCATTGGCAATATTCAGGGGTGTTTGTCCGCCAAACTGAACGATCACGCCTTCAGGCTTTTCTTTTTCATAAATACTCAATACATCCTCTACGGTGAGCGGTTCAAAATAGAGCTTATCAGAAGTATCATAATCTGTTGAAACCGTTTCGGGATTGCAGTTGACCATAATCGATTCGTATCCTGCCTGACGAATGGCAAAGGCGGCATGAACACAGCAATAGTCAAATTCTATCCCCTGTCCTATCCTGTTCGGGCCGCCACCCAACACCATGATCTTTTTCCTTTTACTGACTTCCACTGTATCAGGAGCATTATATGTTGAAAAGTAATAGGCTGCATTCTCAATGCCACTGACCGGAACAGGCTCCCATGCCTGCGACAGTCCAAGTGAAAGGCGTCTCTTCCTGATCTCTTTTTCAGGTAAATTCAACAGTCCGGACAAATATCTGTCGGCAAAACCATCCTTTTTGGCCTTTATCAATAGCTCATCAGGCAATGATTTACCTTTGAACTTCAGTATTTCTTCTTCCAGTTCCACCAGTTCCTTCATCTGTTGGATAAACCAGGGTTTGATATAGGTCTTTTTATATAGTTCTTCAACATCTGCTCCCTTACGCAGTGCTTCATACATGATGAACTGGCGTTCGCTGGAAGGATGTTTAAGCAAAACCATCAGTCCATCCAGGGATTTTTTGTTAAAATCCTTCGCAAATCCGAGTCCGTACCGTCCGATTTCCAGTGAACGGATAGATTTCTGAAAGGCTTCCTTATACGTTTTTCCAATACTCATCACTTCCCCGACAGCTTTCATCTGTGTCCCAAGCTTATCTTCAAGGTTCTCAAATTTTTCAAATGCCCACCTGGCAAACTTTACCACCACATAATCTCCTGAAGGAGTATATTTTTCAAGTGTTCCATCGCGCCAGTAAGGTATTTCATTCATTGTCAGTCCGCCGGCCAGAAGAGAAGAAACAAATGCGATCGGGAATCCAGTCGCTTTGGAAGCGAGAGCCGATGAACGGGATGTACGCGGATTGATCTCTATCACAACAACCCTTCCGGTTTTGGGATCATGGGCAAACTGGATGTTCGTACCTCCGATCACTTCAATTGCTTCAACAATATCATAAGAATATTTCTGCAGGCGCTTCTGAAGTTCTGGATCAATCGTAAGCATGGGTGCTGTGCAATATGAATCGCCGGTATGCACGCCCATGGCATCGACATTTTCAATAAAACATACGGTGATCATCTGGTTTTTAGCATCTCTCACCACTTCCAGCTCCAGTTCCTCCCATCCCAGGACAGATTCCTCAACAAGTATCTGGTTCACGATGCTTGCCGATAATCCTCGGCTGGCAACAGTTTGCAACTCCTCAACATTATATACCATTCCCCCGCCAGTGCCTCCCAATGTGTACGCCGGCCTGATGACTACAGGATAACCCAGTTCCGCGGCAACTACTTCAGCCTCCTCAACGCTCTTCACAGCCTTGCTTTTGGGCATCTCTATTCCAAGGCGGTTCATGGTTTCCTTAAAAGCTGTGCGGTCTTCTCCACGTTCAATGGCATCAACGTTGACACCGATCACCTTAACGCCATACTTATCCAGAATGCCCTTCCTGGCAAGCAGTGATGAAAGATTCAGACCTGTCTGCCCGCCCAGGTTTGGCAACAGGGCATCCGGCCTCTCTTTTTTAATGATCTCTGTCAGCGCATATTCATTCAAAGGTTCAATATAGGTTATATCTGCCATTTCCGGGTCGGTCATGATGGTAGCCGGATTGGAATTGACCAGCACAATCCTGTAACCCAGTGAACGCAGCGCTTTGCATGCCTGTGTCCCTGAATAATCAAACTCACAGGCCTGTCCGATGACAATCGGCCCGGAGCCAATGATCAAAACTGTATCAATATCCTTGCGTTTTGCCATTTTGATTTTTTCAGTTTATTCAATAATAATCAATTTATTTGAATGTTTTGCACTAACATACGATATAAAGTTTTCCTCAGGTTATCAACAAGATGGGAAGAAGGCTGAGGAAAGGTGCAAGTTGCAGGGTGCCCGCCTTCACTAAGTTACGGCGGGTGAAACAGGATGCAAGGTGCATGTTTGTGTGAGTTTTGTGTTATAGGCATGAAATTCAAAAGACAAGTTCTGCCGGTTGCCAATCGGCAGTAAGTAATGAACGGTGATCAGAGTCAAATCCGATTGTTAATCGGGGATAGTTACTGATGAATGACATTCGGTAGTAATACTATTTAAAATGGTGACAGAAAAGTCCGCCTGCCATATACGAGTCATCAGAGAAAGAACCGAATAAACCAATCTCTTTAACCGAATAATCCTTGTAAAGTACTGGTTTTAACTCTTTCAATTTATGTAATATATCATTTTTTGTCATCATCTTTTAAAGATAATGAATTTAAGATTTACCTGGCAAGTTGTCTTTTTAGGATAAGTAATTACACCTGGCATTGATAGAGAATATTCACTTGTGAATAAAGTTTCGCAGTTTATTGAAGCTATTACTACAATTGAGAATTCCGATTCGCTTCGCTTATAGGAATTCCTGCCAGGCAGGAGTTTGACTTCGTTCATTCATTTCACTTCGCTCCTGAGAGAACAGTCTCACTGAACATTTCAATAATTGCGATCCTTTTACTTTTTTCATTTACTTTTTCCTTGCCTAAGAATAACTATTTGATTTTAAACTTGAAATACAGTATTTTTATCTAATCAAACCTCTTAAACCATGTCAGAACTCATCCCGATAACGGTAGAATGCCATTCCGGTTATAAAGCGGATGAATATCCGAAATGTTTTTACCGGAATGATGATATATTTGAGATACAGGAGATCACAGACCGATGGTACCAGGGAGAGCTTAATCCTGAATGGCCTGTTTCAAACTACTTTAAGATTAAAACTGCCTGTGGAAAACAGTTCATCATAAAACATGAACTTAAAAGTGATAAGTGGTATCTGTGCCAGTAATAAATAGTCTATTTTCTAAAAGAACTGAACCATAGAACATATGAGTTATTCTATTTTTCAAAATCAGTTAACAAGCAACGCTACTTTTTGTTTTTTAAGAATTAGACTGATTTGGTTACGATTCACGACTCACTTCTATTTCAATAATTCAATCATTTCATCTGACGTAACCACTTTAGCTCCTTTGTCTTCAAGTTCCCTCATGACTTTATGAAATGCTTCCTCCCCTCCGACAGCTCTTGTCGCATCCTTAATAAGAAAGGTTTGATATCCTGATTCAAGTGCGTCGAGGGCTGTGAAACGTACACAAACATCAGCCGCCAGGCCGGTAATACAAACCGTATCCACATCTTTTTCCCGGAGATAATCGTGCAAACCGGTAGCCCGCCTGTGCTGGTTATCGAAAAACCCGCTATAACTGTCGATCTTGGGATCAATGCCTTTTTTAATGGTTTTGATCACTTTCTCCGTTTTCAGTCCACCCGCAAACTCAGCCCCTTCCGAATCCTGTACACAATGGTCGGGCCATAATATCTGCTCAACACCATCAAGTTCAACCTTATCACCCTGCTGCTTGCCTTCATGACCGGAAGCAAAACTTCCATGACCTTCAGGATGCCAATCCTGCGTGGCAACAATGATATCAAAATAATCCTGTAATTTGTTAACAACCGGAATAATCTCATCACCTTCCGGAACAGACAATGATCCTCCCGGTAAAAAGTCTCTTTGTATATCTACCAACAAAAGTGCATTCATAATGTTAAGATTTAATTTGTGAATAAATTAATTCTTTTCAATCAGTTGCTAAAATAAATACAACAACCTTACAAAATTAATAGTTTAATCCCAATGCAGGGAAAAGTAATGATCCTCATTCAGGGTAACACTTGTTCCCAGTCTTTTACCCTCCCGGTTCAGTACATTAAGGAGCCACCTGGCATCGGAAACAGATGTATGGTTAAGCCGGATTTTTTTGATCTGCATCGGTACCAGTATCATGGAGACCAGGGTACCGTCTGAAGGATCAATCGTGGGAAAATACATCAGGGTGAGATCGTCACGGTAGTTTTCATAGCCGCTGATCCCTTCGTAGTCGTTGATAAAATCCCCGGCTCCATATATGATCAGCTTATCCTTATACACCTCGATGCCTCTCGGATGATGTGAAGAATGGCCATGAACGATATCCACACCGGCATAATCGATCAGCCGGTGAGCAAAGTCGCGCTGATTACCGGGAATTTCATAACCCCAATTGCTTCCCCAGTGTACGGAAAATACAACGATATCTCCTTTTTGCTTTATGGATTTTACCTGATTGCTGATCATATTCAGCGCTTTATCATTATAGCCGGGCAGCAAATTCAATCCGGATTTTCCGGAAGCAGCCGCCCAGCTTTTCGGCACCCCACTTGTTACGGAGCCATAAGCACAAATAATCACTTTCGTTTGTCCCGCTTTTAGTTGAGCAGGCCTGGCTGCTTCATTCAGATCAATACCCGCCCCGGCATAGGAGATACCAGCTTCTTTTAGTGTTTGCAGTGTCTCAAGAAGTCCTTCACGCTCCCAGTCCAGAAGATGGTTATTGGCCAGGGAACAAAAGTCAATCCCAGCAGCAGTCAGAACCTTTACGTTCTCCGGATGCATACGATAGTTAATACCTTTCCCGGGCCAGGGCCGGTCATGATCAGTGATGCTTGTTTCGAGGTTGATGATCTTTAATGCAGGATCTGTTTTGTTCCATACCTCAATGGCATCACCCCATATATAGGAATAAGATACCGGCTGATCGATCGGGCCATTTTTCCTCTCTGCCAGACGGACATAATCCCTGGCATCCTTCACATAAGATTCATAAATCACGGGATCGACAGAATGCGGTAAAACCTGATCCAGTCCTCTTGCGGTCATCACATCACCGCAAAGAAAAAGGGTAATACCGGCAGATGAAGGCCGGTTTTGATCTTTCATAGTTCTTTCATTTGGTTCCTGATCAAAAGATGAAACAGAAAAGAAAACGATGATAATCAATATAAAAAATGATCTAAAGGTCATGTTACATCAAATTCTTTGACTTAACGTTGATTGAATAAATACGTTTTACCATCAATCTATTATGCTTCTCATTATACACAAATATTTCAAAGTTATTCTTTTTAGGATTATTAAATTTAAAATGAGACTTAGAGTGTTTACGATGAGATTTCTTGACTCTCCCCTCCTGTCCTCCCCTCCCTACAAGACAGGGAGGGGATGAATCTTTTGCGAAGATATATATAAAAGTTTTGCATTTTCATTGAAAGTAACCTTTCGTTTTAACCTGATTACCTTCTCAAAACTCAATCACCTGTTGAGACTGTCTAAAAAGTAGTATAAACCACAGAGTCCACAGAGTTTTCACAGAGTCCGCAGAGAAGTAACTTTCTTAATATCAAACCTCTGTGAACTCTGTTTAATCTCTGTTTCCTCTGTGGTTAAATGTTTTAATAGACTTTTTAGACAGCCTCGTAGGGGGAGAGTCAAGTAAATTAAAAAATACATTATAAAGAGTTCGATACGATGTTTTAAGGCCACATCCTGTCTGGCCCGGATAGAGAGATATATATAGAGTAGCTCTCGCGAGAGAGAGGGGACAGAGGGGTGAGTCCGGAGAATAGAGTGTGGATAAGATTTACGTAAAAAGTATAATTATGATACATCCATATTACAATCACTCAAGATTTAAATAAAACGCATGCGGTTTTAATTCCTTAAAATCATCTTTATCAATAAGATATTTCCTTATATCTGTACATAAATGACATTTTGAATAATAACCTTCTTCATTTTCATGATATCCGTAATCAACTGCGAATTTCAGTAATCCTTCCAGATCATCATTGATTAAATGTTTTAATACAGGATATTCATCCGGGTCGATACCCTTTTTCAGTAAATCATCCAGATCCCTGCAATCTCCGAGTGTTATTCCACCGCAATACCCGGGTATATAATTACAATAATTATCAAAATGATTATGCCAGTTTCTCAGGAATGGCGGATTGCAGGGCAGATGAAACAGGTTATCTGCAGGATATTTCGGATATAAATGACCTAGTTCATTTTTCAGGCTGTACGGGGCTCTTCCCATAATAAAGAACTCTGTATTCCGGGCAAAATCATCGCTGTTTTCCAGCTGCAGGTATTTTTCGAACGGAACCCTGTCTTTTATTCCCAATGTTTTGAAACGCCTGTAATATTCAATTTGATAGACGATCGCATTATACCCGAAAAGATCAGAACTGATCCTGACAGCTCTTTCAGTTCGTTCAAACGGCACATATTCAAGGTAAAACGGATTCACCGAGATCATGATCCCTCTTAATCCTTTCTCACGAAGATTCAATAATTTCTTCCTGGTGGTTTGATCATCAGTACACCAGAAACAATTTGTTTCCACAAAAACGGAAGGTATCCCAAAACCGGCTGATATCTCTACGGCTTTACACAACAGATCGAAATTCATAAAAGGTTCTCCCCCGGTAAAATGCAATCCGTGATTCAAGCTAATATCCTGATTACCATAGGGGCTTGGTTGTATTTTACCTGCCAGCCGGCTTAATATTTTCTCCAGATCATCCTCTGAAATCCAATCGGCTTTCCAGGCGGGACTGCATGCGTACATGCAATGACGGCATGTGGCAGTGCATTTGTAAGATAACAATAAACCTCCGGAGAAAGGAACAGGTATTTTAATGTTCATCTTAACTCATTTCTTAATTTTGGCTCACTCCCTTATGTTTTCATTCATCAAAAAACACATCCGGGAAGCCTTCCAACCAGGCATTATTTTCAATATCATATGCACGAAATAACATGCCAAAGTCGAAATAGGACCAGCTAAAGCCAAACGCTTCGAATTGTGAGCGGACAAATTCTGTCCACCTCACCCTGTGTTCGTGCGCTGCATTGATAATTGCACCGTATTCACCTATAGTTACGGGGCGGTTGTGTGTTTCAGCCCAATCAGCAATGGCCTCCATGTGGGTAATAACGGATTGTTTTTCCTGACTGGTACCGGTCCAGGTCAATCCCATCCACTCATCGGAATTTTCTACCCAGTGTGCTCCCTGATGTGTAAAATCATACGGTATATAATACCTTACACTCACGATCACATTCTTCTCTTCTTCAGGTATCTCAAGTTTGCCGATCGATTCATGATATGCCCAGTCGGGTACGTCAATAATTAAGGTCCTTACGGTATCGGCAGCTCTCACAACTTCAAGTATTTCCGGTAAAAGTTCATTCCACATGCCGGCAGTGAGATTGTTGTGTGGTTCGTTGAGTAATTCAAATATTAATTTTTCGGGGTATTTCTCTGAATAATGTTTCGACAGCTGGTCCCAGATCGAAAAAAATACCTGCCGGTATGTTTCATCCATCGGCTCGTTATACAATTCATTGAAATGGTGGATCGTAATGACAACAGCAAGATCCCTGTCGAAACACCATCCCAGGATTTCATCGACACGCGCGATGAATCCCGGATCGATGGTATAAGGTGGCGTGAATTCCGTGTGTGCCGACCAGCAAATGGGAAAGCGTACAGAGTTGAAGCCGGCTTCAGCAATGGCCTCAATATATGATTCCTTTACCACCAATCCCCATGCACCCTCTTCCGGAGCTTCAAGCGCGTTTCCAATGTTCATGCCTTTGCCTATAGCCCTGTTCCTCCTGATGGCTTTTAAAGTATCGGCAGAATCATCAGTTCCTGCTACATGGTCATCAGTAACATCATCCGATCCTTTTCTTTCGAATTTATTATCCGAACAAGTTGAAAAGACTTGCATAAATAAGATCAGGAAACCAAACAAAAACATTTTCCTTTTCATGGCTTACGTTTTTCATATAGATATCAATTTGCCTTTTTATAATAAACATTCAACATTTCCAATCGGGAATTCACCACAAATTATTCCTTTGAAATAAACTAACTCACTGCAAAGCTGTAGAGGTAAAAATTAGTAATTTATTTTCATATCGCAGTTAGATATGGGGAATATTATCCAGAGATCCCCACACACTTCGGGAGCAGTTCGATTAAATAATTTATATTTGGCAAAAATTACAATATTAAATAACTCAATATCAGTTGATCCCAATAAATTGAAAACAAACCAAATAAAAATAAAAGTGTTAATTGGTTATGTAATTGGCATCCTGGGACTTATAATGCTAATTTGGAATGCTTACATCTATTTAAGTCAGTCTGGCTATAATAAGATTTCGTTAGTGGCAGGACTTCTTTTTTGTATAATTGGAGCAGTCTTGATAAAAAAGAATAAAAATAAAAACACAACATAACAAAAACTATGTTCCATAAAGATTTCTGTGATAATTCAAGTATTCTGCTTCGTTCAAAATTTTTTATTAGTAGACAAAAACGAAGCCCATATTCCTTATGCGACATACAGCCCCGGCCATTACAAACAATTACTAAAATGAAAATCATGCAAAGAGTAACTTTATATTTATTTTTACTGATATGGTGTAATACTATACAATCTCAATCATCACATGAAAAATTATCATATGGTTATCCAAAGGGTACATTGATTCTTATTGGAGGAGGGAGAGATGATGATTTAATAATGGAGGAATTTTGGAAATATGCTGGTCACGACTCTGCTAAAATAGTTGTTATACCAACAGCTTCAGATGATGATTTTCTGCAAAAAGATTCAGCATTTTATGAAATTAAAGAAAACTTTGAAGAATACGGATTTTCTGAAATTACAATTTTACATACCAGGGATTCAGCCCAGGCAAATAATGATCAATTTATTGAACCTTTAAAGTCTGCAACAGGAATATTCTTTACGGGAGGAAGACAATGGAGAATAGCCGATGGATTTTTAAATACAAAGGCACACGATGAAATGTTTAAATTGCTTGATAGAGGAGGTGTAATTGCAGGTTCATCAGCAGGAGCAACTATTCAGGGATCTTATCTGGCAAGAGGAGACACAAAAAACAATCAAATAATGATGGGTGATCATGAGAAAGGATTGGATTTTGTTACCAATGTAGCCATTGATCAGCATGTTTTAGCGCGAAACAGGCAATTTGACATGTTTGACATTCTTAATAACCGGCCAGAATTACTGGGAATTGGCATCGATGAAAATACAGCAATCATTGTTCAGGGAGACAGCTTTGAAGTAATAGGTAAAAGTTATGTATTAATATATGACAAGTCTTTTTGGTCACGCGAAGGCATTGATTTAAAGAATATACCAGATGAAAATGAATTATTCTACTTTTTACGCTCAGGCGATAAATACAATTTAAAAGAAAGAAGAGTAATGGAACAATAACAGTTTGTAAAAATGTATATAAAAACAGGTGATATAGTATTAAATTCACAGGTTGCAGCCCGCTCCAACCTTTGTGTAAATGAACAGGTAAACGCTCCGAAATCTGTCCCTGCTCATACACTTAACCATTTTGCAACATATAAAAGGAATAAAAAATTTTACAATTGAAAAAACATAATCACTATAACATGATAAGCGCGATTCTTAAAACTATGATTCTTTCATTGTTATTCCTCGGTTGTTATAACAATGATAATGGTCAATATAAATACCGGCAACCTGAAAATATAAATGACGGATTTGATGTCGGAACCCTGGATGAAGTAAATATAGATACAGATTTAATATCCAGGGGAGTCGACAGGATTCTTGGAGGTCGTTACAAAGAAGTGCACTCTATGCTTATTTACAGGGATGGAAAACTTGTATTTGAAGAGTATTTCCAGGGACATAAATATCAATGGGATGCTCCTGATCACCACAGTGAATGGGTAACCTGGGACAGGTCAATGCCTCATTGTG
>CAZGOR010000015.1:0-16635 GCA_964527875.1 uncultured Bacteroides sp.
CTCTGTTTCCTCTGTGGTTAAATGTTTTAATAGACTTTTTAGACAGCCTCATTAATATTATCAACCCTAACAATATATCCCACTTTGTCTGTTTTATCGTAAATGCATAATGATGTTCTTCAACATTAATTAAGGTGAGCTCGAAATAATTTCACGTTAACATTATAAACAACAAAGGCTTATAAGAAAATCTTTTTTAACCCATGGGGTTTCTAAGTGACCACCTTTTTGTATCTTTGCCCGCCTACCATAACGAATTCATTCCTGTCCGAATGACACGTTCAGGCGGGCGGGCGAGTGGTTAAATGAAAAGAATGCAAATTAGCAGATATAAAAATTAAGTAACTATGAGCAAGATTAAAAGATATTGTAAAACCCTCAGCTTATATCCCGATCCTGAACTGATCAGGCAATATAAGGCGGCTCATGCCAGTGATGCAGTCTGGCCTGAAATTTCACAGGGTATGAAGGAGGTTGGAATCCTTGACATGGAGATTTACATTCTTGAAAATCAGTTATTTATGATTATGGATGTCTGGCCTGAATTTGATCATGATAAAGCTATGGCTGAACTGGCTAAAAAGCCCCGGCAAGCCGAGTGGGAAGCCTATGTGTCGAAGTTTCAGAAAACTTCTTCTGATGCTTCTGCAGGTGAAAAATGGAAATTGATGGAACGAATCTATAAGTTAGAATAATGGAAGAATGGATAAACACATCTATAAGACCAAACATTCCAGCATTCCAATATTCCAGTATTCCAGTATTCCAACATTCCAATATTCCAATTATACATATCAGGTTAAATATCAAAAAGTTATTAGAATATTAATATCGAAATCACCTTAAATTATGCAAAAGAATTATCTATATCGCTTATTATTTTTAGCATGTATGGTATTATTGCTATGTAACTGCCAGCAGCGACAACCATCAAAGCCCAATATTATTTTTATTATTGCTGATGACCAGAGTTATAACACCGTACATGCTCATGGTAACAATGAAATCAGGACACCGAATATTGACAGGCTGGCATCTGAAGGCATCACTTTTACCTATGCCTATAATATGGGTGCCTGGCATGGTGCAGTTTGCGTTGCTTCAAGGACTATGATCAATACCGGTAAGTTTCTCTGGAGAGCTGAGGAAAGTGAGAAAAATCTTGATAAGATGGCTGACCAGGGAATGATGTGGAGCCAGCTAATGCAACAGGCTGGTTATGATACCTATTTTTCTGGTAAATGGCACGTGGAGGTAAATCCAGAAAAGATTTTTGATCATGTGGTACATGTTCGGCCGGGAATGCCTGAAACAGTTCCTGAGGCATATAACCGGCCCCATGAAGACCAGGTAGATGACTGGTCGCCATACGATACAACCATCAGGGGATTCTGGGAAGGAGGAAAGCACTGGAGTGAAGTGCTCGCCGATGATGCCATTAACTTTATTGATTCTGCATCAAAAAAGGACAAGCCCTTTTTTATCTATATTGCTTTCAATGCTCCACATGATCCAAGACAATCCCCAAAAGAATATGTGGATATGTATCCTCCGGATAAAGTAAGCGTACCGGAAAGTTATGTTCCTGAATATCCATATAAGGATGATATTGGCTGTGGTGAGAAACTGAGGGATGAAAGGCTTGCACCGTTCCCGAGAACGGAATATGCTGTAAAAGTCCACCGGCAGGAATACTATGCCATTATTACACATATGGATGCCCAGCTTGGCAGAATAATGGAAGCCATTGAAAAATCTGGTAAGGCAGAAAATACATATGTTTTTTTTACAGCTGATCATGGTCTGGCTTGTGGAAACCACGGTCTGATGGGAAAGCAAAATATGTATGATCACAGCATGAGACCACCCCTGCTTATTACAGGGCCCGGTATCCCTGTAAATGAGCAGCTGGATGTGAATGTTTACCTTCAGGATATCATGGCCACTGCAATTGAACTATCAGGTGTAGAGAAACCTGAATATGTTGAGTTTAACAGCCTGTTGCCCTATATAAAAGGGGAAAAGAATAAAAGTGATTATTCTTCAATCTATGGGGCTTATATGGATCTTCAAAGAATGATAAGGGATGATCAATATAAGCTGATCATTTATCCATATGCAAAAAAATTACTGTTATTTGATATAAAGAATGACCCGCTTGAGTTGAATGATCTTTCCGAAGATCCCATAAAGCAGGAATTGATAAGGGATATGTTTAACAGGCTTGAAAATATGAGTGTTCAGATGGGTGATACATTGAAAATCAGAAATTTTTTCCCTGAAATGTAGAAATTAATCTTGATATAAATCTATAATTTTTTCAATACACCTTGTCGGGTACTCTGGAAGATTATTCGAATTTACCATTTTGTTTTGCTATGCTTACAATTATTTCCTGTTACAATCGATTTATCAATCCTTCAAATCATAACACCCTATCACTCCAATACTCACACACACTAATATAAAAATTCACCAATTCACAAATTCAATAACCGGGCATTCTCGGATTTTTTTGCTTAATTTGCGCAGTATTTATATAAGTAAAATGAGTTTGTCATGTGTCTTGCAGTGCCAGGAAAGGTAATAAAAATAGATGAAAGCAATCCCGAGCTGAGAATGGCAAAAGTAAATTTTTCAGGAATAGTGAAGGATATTTGTGTACAGTGGTTGCCGGAGGTTAAGATAGGCGATTATGTGCTTGCTCATGTAGGTATGGCACTGAATATTCTTGATGAAAAAGAGGCTCTTGAAACGATTAGCCTGATCAGGGAACTCGGAGAAATAGATGTCAATTCACAAACTGATTTATAAAATACATATCGTAAATTAGATTAATAAAGCTGCAAATTCATAATTCCCTGAACATATTTGTGTCGAACAGATGAATAAAAGAATCAGCCGTTTGATGATTTTTAACGGTTTGATTTGTCCTTTTTAATGCCATAATAATAAAAATGACTCCGGAGACATTTAATGAATTAAACTAGCCAGAAGGATTATTTCCTTATAGTATATACATTTTGGGCAGTGAAATATATTGATGAATACCGTGACAAAGAGCTGGTGAAGAATCTGTCATCATCTTTAAAAAAGATTACCCGGAATAATTGGGTGATCATGGAGATATGTGGCGGACAGACCCATGCCATTATGATGTATAATATTGAAGAGTATCTTCCTGAACAGATACAGCTTGTACACGGTCCGGGTTGCCCGGTCTGTGTTACGCCGCTGGAACTCGTCGATAAGGCTATTGCCATTGCCTCCATGAAGAATGTAATCTTTGCCTCATTTGGTGATATGTTAAGAGTCCCCGGAACAGTGAAAGATCTGCTTTCCGTGAAGGCAGAGGGAGGAGATGTACGAATGATCTATTCGCCGCTTGATGCCCTTAAACTGGCTGAGGAAAATCCCGGTAAGAAAGTGGTTTTCTTTGCCATTGGTTTCGAAACAACCGCACCGGCTAATGCACTGTCGGTAAAAGAAGCAAAAAGAAGGGGATTAACCAATTATTCCATACTCAGTTCTCATGTTCTTGTCCCACCTGCTATGAAGGCCATTCTATCATCTGAAGAAAACAAGATCCGGGCATTCCTTGCTGCAGGACATGTCTGTACGGTGATGGGTTATGGAGAATATATTCCCATTGCCCGTGAATACCAGGTTCCTGTTGTTATCACCGGTTTTGAACCGGTTGACATCCTGCAGGGGATCTATCATGCAGTCGATATGCTTGAAAATAACAGGTTTGAAGTTTATAATGCATACAGCAGGGCTGTGTCAGAGAAAGGGAATATCCATGCTAAAGAACTAATGGGTGAAGTATTTGAGATCACCGACAGGAAATGGAGAGGTATCGGTACGATTCCGGAAAGTGGATTCAGGCTCTCAAAAGAGTATGAAGAGTACGATGCAGAACTTATTTTTGATGTTAAAAACATTGTGGTTCATGAATCTGAATTATGCATTGCTGGAGAAGTTCTGCAGGGGTTGAAAAAACCAACTGATTGTCCGGCATTTGGAAAAAAATGTAAACCGGAACATCCTCTCGGAGCCCCTATGGTCTCGGCCGAAGGAGCATGTGCAGCCTATTACCGGTTCAGGAAGACCGGAAAATAATCATTAAAAAAATTAAATATATTACAGGACATTTGGTATTAGCTTTTAGTTGCTGACAGTAAGGTGGCTAGTATAAGTTCACAGAGGTACACAGAGGATAGTAGAGAACCACAGAGATATTACTTTGTGTATCTCCTGATATCTCTGTGATTCTCTGTGACCAAATATTTATACAAAAATGTACTCAAATGCCTTAAAACGGATTAATAAAAGCCAAATTAATCAGAATCAATGAGATCCCTCATCCACCTTCTGTGCCTTCGCGTAGCCGCTTCGACGGAGAAAGGCCGGCGGATTCGGGATGACTTGATTCTAAAGATACATGCAATGTTATGAACAACAACTGAAACATAACTAAAACATAACCGAAGCACTACTGAAATACAACTGAATTATTAACTGAATTATCAACTGAACATCAAATAAATATCATGGATTTTAACCTGAGTTGCCCAATTCCCATAAGCGAGTACCCTGTTATTACAATGGCCCACGGAAGTGGCGGTATTCTTTCCCATCAGCTGATTGACAAAATGTTTATGACTGCATTTGGTAATGATATCCTAAAGGAAGGGCATGATGGTGCAATGTTTGAGATGCCGGCAGGACGGCTTGCATATACAACGGATTCATTCGTGGTAAGTCCTGTCTTTTTCCCTGGAGGCAGTATCGGTGATCTGGCTGTGAACGGTACCATTAATGATCTTGTATGTTGTGGTGCTATGCCATTATATCTTTCAGCAGCATTTATCCTTGAGGAAGGATTGCCGATGGAGGATCTCTGGAAAATTGTTGTTTCAATGAAAGAAGCAGCTAACCGGGCAGGAGTCAGGATAATAACAGGTGATACGAAGGTTGTTGACCGGGGGAAAGGTGATAAGATTTTTATAAATACATCCGGTGTGGGAATCATTCAGGATGGTATTCATATTTCTCCAAAAAGTTGTGAGCCGGGAGATGTTATCATCGTTTCAGGTAAGATGGGAGATCATGGAATAGCTATCATGTCGGCACGATCGGGACTGGAATTTGAGACAACCATTGAAAGTGATACCGCAGCCCTGAACGAACTTGCCGAATATGTTTTTAACTGTACAAAAAATATCCACATGCTCAGGGATCCCACCCGGGGTGGACTGGCAACAACGCTGAATGAGATCAGCAAATCTGCAAATGCCGGCATCGTGATTGAAGAAGACAAGATACCGGTTTCTGAAGAGGTGAGAGGTGCATGTGAAATACTCGGACTCGATCCATTATATGTTGCCAATGAAGGAAAAATAATCATGATATTACCCGAATCTGAAGGTAATAAAGTTCTTGAAACATTGCACCAGCATTCTTTGGGACGGGATGCCTCCATCATTGGAAAAGTTACAGATGATCATCCCGGGATTGTCAGGATGACCACTACTATTGGCAGCAGCAGAATCATTGATATGCTCACGGGGGAACAATTACCCAGAATATGCTAAGTATCCCGGTATATTCATGATCAGGGACTGTATGTTGCATATGGTATTGTCTTAGACGGGTTATAAATCCGGGTACCTGAAATGCTGTCAGCAATGTAAATGCCCAGGCTTTAAAAGGCACATTATTTTAATAATGCTCTGACTATTTCAACAGGTATTGTTGTTTTCGCAGATATTTCTTCGGGTTTCATTCCGGATGATGCCATCCTGGTTACAAATTTTGGGAGTGTTTCACCAATTTCAATCAGGTTATTATCCGGATCGTAAAACCTTATGGTTCGCTGACCCCATGGTTCTTCCATCAGATCGTGAAGGATGTTGAGTTTATGTTTAACAATGATCTCCTGAACAGATTCAAGATCTTCGGTTTCAAAATAAATTTCAAAAGCCTTGGTGGCTTTTATCCTGCTGTGCTTTCCGGAGTGGCTGATCACATGATCGGGCATGATCTTCCAGAATGAAATGCCGTTTTTTAGCCCAACATTATTGCCAAAATCATACTCTATTTCCTGGCCGAGTACTTCAGTATAGAACTTTTTTGATTTTTCAAGATCCTTGACAAAAATCACCAGCGAATGAAAGCGGGGTTTCATGATGTCATTATTTTAATAAATGATAAAATGTTTGTTTATGCAAAGTTAATTTATTAAAGATATTAGTTACAAGTTTCAGGTTAAAGGGTTTCATGGTATCGGGGTAACAGGGTTACAGGAAGTCGCAAGATCACAGGGTTGCAGGGTATAAAGTGCAGATTTTATATGCACCATGCACTATGCTCCATGCTGTAAAATGTTAAAAATGCCATAAAAACTATATATACAATCTTATTTGTTTATTAATTTATATATTTTTACAAAAACTATAAGTCATAGATATTCAATAAATTACATGCATTTAAAATTGTAAATCAGTATTGATAAATATTAAAAATGAGATGTATGAAAAAAATTGCAATGGTTACAGGTACAAATCGCGGAATTGGACTTGAGATAAGTAAACAGCTTGCAGAAAAGGGGATAACAGTCATTATGACTTCCAGAAACATGTATATTGGGAGGCCCGGGTGCAACAAGATCCATCGCCGAAGGAGCCGATACAGCTGTATGGCTGGCAACAGCCGATAATACTCCAACCGGTAAATTTATTTATGATAAAAAAATAATTGACTGGTAATCTTATAGCAGTGGTTGTAGTTTAACACAATTTAGGAAAATCCTATCTTCTGACGGCCAATCATTGTTTCCCGACTTATTATGAAGCCCAGACAACAGTTTTTTATTTCAATTATGAAAGTCCTACATGCAATGGACCGGATGGGAATCTTTTTCAATCAATTTCAGGTTCGGAGATTCGTGCAACCACCTATCAGCTGGATTTTTGCCTTGTTGAGTTGAGCAGTGCTCCGCCAATGGATTATATGCCCTATTATTCAGGTTGAGATATAACAACTGATGCTCCAACCAAATCAGTATGTATTCATCATCCGTTAGGGGATGTTAAGAAAATTTCATTTTATAATGATGTGGCTGTCGCAGGTGATTTTATCTATCTATATGATTATAATGATAGTACTCACTGGTATATTGAGAATTGGAACAATGGCATCACCCAGGGAGGATTTTCAGGATCTCCGCAATATAACCAGGATCACCGGATTGTTGGGATTTTAACGGGAGGATCAACAGTTGCCAACTGTACTTCTGCAGATGCTTACTTTGCTAAAATTTCTCATTGCTGGGCCGATTACTCAAATAAAAGGATTCAATTGAAGTACTGGCTTGATCCGGATACTACCGGAATAACCTTTCTGGATGGATGTGAAGCAACTTCAACCGGTATTAAAAAATAACGGAAAAAAATGACCATTTACTGATATATCCGAATCCATCGGAGGGATTGGTTGATATTGATTATCATAATTCGGTTGATCATCCATATACTATCCGGCTTTATGAGTTGTCAGGAAGGTTGATGCAAAGTTGGAATTTTCCAAAAGGATTAAAGAATATCCGTCTGGATCTTTCAACATTTCCGGCAGGCAGATAATCCATGCTGTCGACCATCCTTTTCAGTACCCAGCCCTGTCCACGGTTCCAGTGGCCAGGTGAAATGAAACCGGTATCCTTACCCCAGTTTCTTCCCTGTTGCCAGAGACCTGTTTCAGGATTCCTGAGAATATTCCTGAAGATTTCATTTTTTGGTGGAGTAGAGGTGGAATAGACCTCCAAGGTTTTATGGACCTTGGAGGTTCCGTATTTTTTATTTTTTTTAACCATTGGAGGGTTATTACATCCGGGGGCATAGAGAACCCTTGGAGCTTTTTAAACCCTTGGAGGGTTATCACACGCCCTAAGTATCTAAAGAAACACTCAAACCATAATCCTCCGGGGGCATTGAAAACCCTTGGAGCTCTTTAAACCCTTGGAGAGTTATTATACCAATACCTGCAACTTTCTAAACAACTGGCGAGCTTGAATATTTCAACCACCACTCATCCTCCTCTTTACCAAAATGATCTATGATCATCGTAACTGAATGTCCGGTCCTGGCTGACTCTATAACAGCCAGGTTCATTGCAATATCAGCCATACCATCAAGCGAATTTACTACAGGTTCCTTACGTGTACGGATACTGTCTATGAAATCTTGGATGTTCTTTCTGAAAACATCAGAACGGTAATTATCATTTTTCTCAAGAATATGAGATGTGTCAGTATTATTAAAAGTTTTAACCTGCCCGGATGAATCGAAAAATAAATCTGACTTTTTACCTGATATTCTGATGGTCCATTCCCGTACATTGCCTGCTGTCATTTTTATATAATACTGTTGTCCCGTTAAAATCAAGTTCAAATGATATTCTTTTATCCGGTTTGAAGAAATTAAACTCTTCAAAATCATTGATTGTCAAACTAATGGGATTTTTTCCAAGGATATAAGCAATGAGTCTTGTGAAGTTTGTTCCGATACCACAATATCCCTCTGTAGGTGGCCACCAGTTAGTGATACATTTTTTTTAAAGTATTATTATTCAATACTGAAAATATATCTCCCGCTGCCAGCTTTAAAAACAATCACGTTCTTTTCAGTCCCGACAAATTTTAGTTCATCAGGAAGTTCAGCAGGTGCATGTTCGGCATAAATTATATTTCCACTTTCTTTAATAGTGGGTGATTCCAATGCTAAAACCGGTATTTTTATCGTCGCACTTGTATTGGTTGGAATAGAAACCTCTATTTTTAGTCCGCTTGCATCCTTTTGCCAGTAGCACCAGAGCAGTCCATAAGGCGTTTTTGTTATTCCTTCAGCCCATATCAATGCATCTGCAGGTTTCGGGGCAATAATAGCATGTTTGAAGCCGGGTTCATCAGGATCGGGTTGTATTCCGGCCAGGTATGCATAATACCATTCACCTAAAGAACCCAGGGCAAAATGATTTCTGGAATTCATCTCGTCAGGAGGTTCGATATCACTGTTCCATAGTTCCCACATGGAGGTAGCTCCCTTTTCAACCATGTAGCCCCAGGAAGGATAAGATGTTTGCACTGCAAGCTTGTATGCCAGTTCGTGATATCCGTAATCACTTAATAAAGGCAGAATATAACCTGTACCCAGGAATCCGGTTGAAAGGTGTTCATCCCTGGAAAGAACATCCTGAGCGATATTGTCAGCTACCTGTTGTCGGTATTCTTCCGGGGTAATCCCAAAAGCAAGCGGCAGCAAATTCGCTGTTTGTGTAGCTTCCGGATAATTAAAGGTTTTCAGGTTGAAGTATTTCTTATTGAAAGCCTGTGCAATTTTTTCAGTCAGATCGCTATAGTTTGTTACATCTTCTGATTTTTTCAGGATATTGGCCGTTTGAGCAAGGATTTTTGTACTGTAGTAATAATATGCAGCGGATATTGGGGGTTTTGGTGATTCAACCACGGCGATCCAGTCACCATAACCTCCCCATCCGTTCTGATCGAAAATATATAGATCATCTTTACTTTCGCGGCGCATATATTCCACCCATGCTTTCATGCTTTCATAATTTTGTTCAAGAATTTTCTTATCACCATAAAATTTATAAACCATCCAGGGCACTATTGTTATGGCATCTCCCCAGGCAGGTTTTCCGGGACCGCTAACAACGATAGCCGGGTTGACATCACATATCCAGCCCTCTTCGGTTTGAGAGTCTGTCATGTCTCTCGTCCACTTGGTGAAGAACCGGGCCATGTTCATATTATAAATTGCAGTTGGTGCGAACATTTGTGCATCTCCTGTCCATCCAAGCCTTTCATCGCGCTGCGGACAATCGGTTGGTACTGAGTGCATGTTTCCTTTTTGTCCATTCAGAATATTTTTCCAAATACTGTTTAGCAGACTATTTGAACATTCAAATTTTCCGGTTTCCGGAGCACTGCTGTAGATCTGTAAACCGGTAAGTGATTCTGTAGTTGGTGTGCCCGGATAACCTTCCATCTGGACATAACGGAAACCATGATATGTGAAGTAAGGATGCCAGATCTCTTCTCCGGTACCTTTAAGGATATACCGGTCGGTGGCTTTGGCACTCCTTAGATTTTCCTGGGCAACAGTACTATCATCGTGAAGCAATTCTGCAAACCTGAGTTTTACTTGCGTGCCTGCCTCACCCTGCACTTTAAGACGGGCAAAACCTACCATATTGATGCCCATATCAAAGACGAATATACCCGGATTGACTTCAGTAATATCTTTCGGAATAATTTCCTTCATGATTTGAATTGGTGGTCCATATTGAGGTGATAAAGTAACTCCATCTGGTTCTGTAAAAACTGTTACATCCGACCAGCTGGTCTCGTTAAGACCTGGCTCAGCCCAGCCTTCGATTTCAAGTCTGGCATCATATGTTTCACCGTGATATAATGTGTTTTCTACTATTGGTGAAAGATGTACTTTCCATGATTCATCCGTTACAATGAGATCTGTAGAACCATCGAAGTACTCAATCTCGAGCTGGCATAACCCTCTTAATGGTCCATTACTGTAACGTGCACCACCTCTCCATCCCAGGCCGGAGGACCACCACATATTACCCAGGATCATACCCATAGCATTTTCGCCTTTATTTGTCATATCTGTGACATCATATACCTGGTATTGAATTCTTTTCCTGTAATCTGTCCAACCTGGTGTGAGCAGATCATTTCCTACGATCTTCCCATTGATGAAAAGTCTGTAATTCCCAAGTCCGGTAACGTAAACCCGGGCTTTACGAATTGATTTTGGGGCTGTAAAATCCTTTCTTATCATCGTGGAACGAGGGGCAGGTCCGGAATTCTTAATCCATTCCAGGTCATCTTTCCCAAGCATGGATGTAATATCTGCATTTTGCCAATCAGAATCATCATAATCCGGTTGATCCCATCCGGCAGATTTTATATCTGATACTTTACAATGTTCACCGGATTTTATCCATTTTGTTGAACCATCTGAGAAGATGATTTCCATATTAAAAATTAATTCACACCGGCCACCGTTTTTATTTGACACAGTAAAAGCAAGAATATTTTTACCTGATACCAGCTCTTTAGTAATATCAGTTGTGAGAAAATTATTCTGATAATTCAGTTCTCTTAAGGATTTACCATTCACAGATATTTCGCCCTGATTTTTACCCAGAACACTCAAAAAAGCTTTCCTTGGAATTTTGCCTTCCGGTATCCCAAAGCTGTTCCTGAAATAGAGTGTTTGTTTACCATTATTTGTACCCGGACGACTGATCCAACTCCCGTATTTTTCTAATACAGATTCTTCAACGATCAGATCCATTCCAGCCCATTTTGCCTTCCAGTCGGTTTTATTAAGTAATCCCATCTCCCACCAGGCAGGTTCACTCCAGGCAGATGGATTTCCTTCCTGGTCCCATGTCATAACTTTCCAGTAATATATTTTCCGGGATTCCAGGGGAGGGCCCTGGTAAAAGATATGTGTTGATTGTTCGCTGTCAACTATTTTTGTGTCCCAGATGTCGCCAATATTATTGTCAAGAAGTTCCGGATCTGAAGCCGCAAGGATATGATAGGCAGTCTGGAAAGCTCCCCGTGCAGTGTCATTCACATACCAGGAAAACCGGGGGTGCAAATCATCGATTCCAAGCGGATTTTCCTGGTATTCGCAACGTAGATTTTGTGGTTGTTTGAAAGGCTCAGGTTTCCGACAGGAAAATAGTGTTAATGCACAGACTGTGGCAATGATGAATATGTTTTTCATTGTATAAAAGTTTAGTTAAGAATTATGCATTTCAATTTATTAGTAACTGGTTGCAAGTTACAGGTTATAAGTTAAAAGAAAAAAGGAAAAAGTACTGCATGAAATTAAAATTTCGAAAATAAAATAAATGTAATTAATCCAAATACTGCTAATTATACGTTTTGTTAGACAGGAGTAATGTTATCGGTATAAATATTAATGATGCAGAATACAGTATCACTTGCCGTCGGCTTTAACCAATAGTCAAAACATTAAAAGATTACTTTCTTCGGGAGACAGACCTAGTTCGGTTGAAAGTTTATGCACTGAAGGTATGTTTAATAGCATGATTACCAAAACAATAGCAACCTGTATAAAAATGGAGTTTTTTCCTCCCACGATCAGGACAATTAAACTTAGCAGAGCACTTGTTTCAAAAAGGGCTATTTTGGTTATGTGGGAACTTTGATAGGCTGAAAGTTTTGACGAAAGGGTTGAATCATTACCAATGCTTTTCATTTTTTTGCCATGCAACCAGTATCCGAGAGGGATAAAAGCAAGAATAGAAATCAGAGAAATGTAATACAGCATTTCAATAGTAGGAGGTTCGAGTGTCATTCCCAGTTCATTTCTGAGGTATAGGCTTATACCGGAAAAAATGACTACACTGCTAAACATGGCCATATGGATCATTTTCAATGTCCTCAGTATCATTGGAGGAGACTGGGAATTCATCGTCATCTGATTTTTTGGATTGTTGAAATAAAAGTATAAAGAAGAATGAAAATTTACAAAGAATATGATAATGGATATGGTAGTGCGTAGTTTTTTATAGATGAACTTTTAAATGAAATTAATAAATTTACCTGTTTCAAACTTAAAGAGTAGAAAAGATGAAAACATTTAAATTTCTTTGCCTTCTGGCAGGGGTGATATTGGTTTGTCATTCCTGCAAGCAGACTGACAGTAAAACGTTTCCCGAATTTGATCCTGAACTTGAAAGACAACTTGTCAGCGAAGTGATCCATAATTCCATTTGCTGGGCGATGACTAAAGATACGCTGAAGCTTTATGGAAGTATGGTTCAGGATACTACGTTATTTATTTTCCATCCTGATTCGGCTTCTACGGTAAAAGATTTCGAGGTAATCAGGCGTACTGCTGAAAGAATATGGTTGGACGACCGGTTTAAAGCAACTGAATGTAACATTAAGGATCTAAGGATTCAGCTGAGTCAGGGAGGAGATGTAGCCTGGTATTCATGTTTCCTTGACGATATTGGGGAATGGGATGGACAGGCTATCGGGTGGTATAATGTACGGTGGACAGGAGTTTTGGAGAAGAGGGATAATAAGTGGTTAGTCATGCAGATGCATTTTTCTTTTCCGGAAGAGCGGTTTCAGTGATACTCCTATTGGGATTGATAACCCTCCAAGGGTTTAAAGAGCTCCAAGGGTTTTCAATGCCCCCGGAGGATTATGGTTTGAGTGTTTCTTTAGATACTTAGGGCGTGTGATAACCCTCCAAGGGTTTAAAAAGCTCCAAGGGTTTCAAAGCCCCCGGAGCTTTTAATCTTAACTCTTAAGAACAGCCTTCAATACTTCCTCCTTACTGATCTTTTTAGTGCAGAAAAACCAATCGTAACAGGTTACATCTTTTTCTTTCCCTTCCATCCTGTCTTTTGCTGTTCCGCATGAACCGGCAGTTGGTACAATAACCTCTTCACCCGGCCTCCAATCGGCAGGTAAAGCCACGGAAAATTTATCCGCAGCCTGCAGACCAATCAGTACCCTGTAAAGTTCATCGAAATTGCGTCCGAGACTCAAAGGATAATAAATGATTGTCCGGATAATTCCTTCAGGATCGATATAAAATACTGCCCTGACAGCTTTGGTCGTACTTTCACTGGGTTGTATCATGCCATATTTAGTGGCAACATCCATTGTGATATCCTCAATCAAAGGAAATTTTACTTCAATGTCCTTCATCCCTTTATACTCTATCTTTTCCTTGATGGTCCTGAGCCATGCAATATGGCTGTAAAGACCGTCGACAGACAGACCAACTAATTTGCAGTTAGCCTGGGCAAACTGTTCTTCCATATGAGCAAAAGTCATGAACTCCGAAGTACAAACAGGGGTAAAATCAGCCGGATGGCTGAAAAGAATAACCCAGGCTCCCGAGTAATCGGACGGGAAATTAATTTCACCCTGTGTCGTTACAGCTTTGAATTCAGGTGCTTTGTCACCAATACGTGGCATCGATACCACTTTTTGTTCTTGTTTTTCTTCCATCGTACTTAAGATTAATAATTATGAATTAATTGTGAAAAATTTTAACGGTTTATGGTGGAGATTGGCTCCCAATCTATAACACATCAGATTTAATTTTGTTTATGGAATCTTTTCAAAAATTTGTAAAAATAAAGCAATATTCTAAATAAAATAATTATTCTTTGTTAAGAATAAAATTTAAATAAGAACAATTCAAAATTACAATTAATTTATTTTAATATCAAATCCAAAATGTTAAATATTTTCAAATTTTATATATAGGTATGTTATAATTAAATTGTATCGCCTCTATAAAAATTTATTTATTTCTTTCAGAATACAAGTTTAAACTTTACAGCGGGGAACTTCCATGATATTTTTCATGAGTATTTAAGTAATTCATCATGAAAAAATTTATGTCCGTTTTTTTAATTCGTAAAATTCCTACAGATAATTGCTAATTGGATAACTGATATTCAAAGAAATTAAAAGAATGATAATCAAATAACTTGTCCGACACCGACGGATCTGCATAAATCAGCGTTAATATCAGCGAAAATCTGCGAGAAACTATTTATAATTTTATACAGGCTGGATATTATTTTAGAGTCATGATATAGCATAAATTCGATTATAATTCTTATTTTATCACAAATCTTTTTACATCTATGATTTCTTAAAAAAACAATACATAATACCATGAAGTATAATTGGTTGTTAATCAGTTTTACCATTATTTTAGGTTGTCAAGCCTGCAAGCAATTCAAATCTCCCGAACCTTTTAAAAATGTAATTGTCCTTGTAGGCGATGACCATTCGATGAAGGCTGTCGGGTGTTACGGGAATGATATTATCCGGACACCGAACATTGACCGGATCGCAGCCAATGGTATACGTTTTTCCAATGCTTGTGCCAATGCTCCCGTCTGCAGTGCTTCCAGGCAATCGGTACTGACCAGTAAATATCCGCATGCAACCGGTGTTACGCTTTTGCAAACACCTTTCAGGGATGATATCAATATCACATTGGCTGAACATCTTTGCGACCGTGGATTTTCAACAGCCATCATCGGCAAAACACATTTTAATAATTACCGTGACAGTATCATCCCGGATCATGGTTTTTCGGTTATGGTTGGTCATGATGAATACCATAGATGGAGAAATGAAAATCCCGGAAAGCCTGTCCCTGACAGCATTGATGTGCTTCCGGAGTGGAAGCCTTTCCGTGATCCTGCCCGTATATGGCTGAATGCTGATATACTGCCATCGCCCTATTTTGAAGATGAAGGATATGCTGCCTGGGATGCAGCAAAAGCGATTGAATTTCTTCAAAATAACAGAGATAACAGGTTCCTGCTCTGGGTGGGATTCCATGAGCCGCATTCCCCTTTTAATTTTCCGATTGAATACAGGGGAAAATATGATCCGAAAGATATGCCGCTTCCTGAAGGAAGTCCTGAAGATGATCGTTGGATACCGGACATTTTTCGTGATCTATCAGACAATGACAAACGTGGGATCATCGCATCCTATTATACTTCAGTCGAATATATGGATCATAACATTGGCCGTATCCTGGATGAAGTGGAAAAGCTTGGCTTGAAAGAAAATACGCTTATAATTTATATTGGTGATCAGGGTTATCTGCTGGGAGATCATAAACGGTTTGAGAAGCATACCATGTGGGAACCCGCGATACGCTCTCCGCTTGTCCTCCAGACAGGAGATAAATTTGAAAAGGGAAAAGTCCGGGAAGCCCTGGTCGAATTCATTGACTTGGCACCGACCATTGTTGAACTGCTGGGAGTTGATCCGATGGATGAGGCACAGGGTGTCAGCCTGGTACCCGTTATGGAAGGGGAAAAGGAAGAAGTAAATGATTATGTATTTGCCGAATTCCTTGAAGATAATAAAGCCATGGTCTGTAATAAAGAATGGAAATACATCTTTACCACGGGCCAGCGTGACCTGGGTCAGGGATATGCCACCGGTTACGGACCATCGGGTATCCTTCATAAACTATATAATCTTAAAGAAGATCCGGAAGAAAAGCACAATGTTGCTGATGATCCGGCCAATGCGGAGATATTGGAAAGACTGCAACATGAAATGATCAGGATCTTCCGTGAAACACATCCTGATGCCGACAACCTCCCGGAAGGATTATCGATTGAAGAAACCCTGATCTGGTTTTGTGAGCCGGGAGATGTTGGGGCTTCACCAGGAGCTTTTTAGTTGCTGGTTCCCGGTTGCTTGTTCCTGGTGAGTGGGATCAGGGGACCACATAATTTTTTATCTGTGGCTCTCTCTTCCCTCTGTGGACCTTTGTGACCTGTAATCTGCAACCTTGTAACCTGCCGTCAATCATCAGACTTCTACTTACACTCATGGGAATGATCGGGATTCCAGATTTATGATTGTCCTTATCGACAACGAGTTCCCTCATCCGCCTTGCGGCGGATTCGGGATGACTTGTTTCAGGAAACGGTATCCCTTAGTTCCTCCACCTTGCACCCTGTACCTTGCACCCTCCACCTTGCACC
>CAZGOR010000015.1:16735-22786 GCA_964527875.1 uncultured Bacteroides sp.
CTGTACCTTGCACCCTGTACCTTGCACCCTGTACCTTGCACCCTGTACCTTGCACCCTGTACCTTGCACTCTGCACCTTGCACCCTGTACCTTGCACCCTGCACCTTGTACCTTGTACCTGTACCCTGTATCCTTTCATCCTCAGTCTTAAGTATTCTTAAATGGATATTGTTACATATGTATTATACTCTGTTACATCCCTGTTAGATTTTGCTTACGCCGCAATAGTAAATTTGTAATGGATAATAAAAAAAAATGTTATAACTTTCAATAATGGATAATTTTGAAATCTTCGATGATCTTTTCGGAGATCATATATCAGAAAAAAAAGAGGACAAGAATCTGTTGTTTTCCGAAACTGAAAAAACAACAAAATCAGGAGATAAACAGGCATCATCAATTGAATCGGAAGAAAAATGGAAGATCCTTATCATTGATGATGAAGAAGATATCCACAACGTCGCACGGATAGCCTTGAAGGGGTTTACTTTCCGTGGTAAGGGTATTGAATTCCACGATGCCTATTCTCTGCAGGAAGCAGAAGAGATTCTTAAACAACATCCTGATATTGCACTTATCCTTCTGGATATGGTTATGAAAAGTACTGATGGAGACCTTGATCTGTTTAAAGAAATACGTGAAAAAATGGGAACCGGCCTGGGATTGCATATTGTAGATAATATCGTAAAACAAAAGCTGAACGGTTCAATAGAATACCACAGTGAATTAGAAAAAGGAACCAGGTTTATTATAACAATTCCATTGAAGAAGTAAAAATCTGTCCCCCTCTCTACATTGTGCAGAGATGGGAGTTAGGGGGGAAAGTCAGGCAAACAAAATATGCAATTTTAATTGTAAAAGTTAAACAAAGAAAGGGACGATGTCTGAAATAAAATACCAATTTAATCACAGAGGTTTGAACATAGAACACAGAGAATTCTCTGTGCCCTCTGTGGTTAAAAAAATTTATACTCACACCCACACCCATTCTCAAAATTAACAGTCCGCCTAAGGAGGATGCGTTAATTTTCGAGTACAAGAAGGAACCAGGAACCATGAACTAAAAATCAAGAATCATTCATTTCAATTCTCAACATTTTTAAAAAGTATAATTATTAAAACTTTGATATCATGTTAGAATTTTTTTCTGCAAGCACCAGTATCGTGAACTCGAAACGAGCTATCACGGAATGCCTCGAAGTTGCCCTTGAAGGTCAGCCAAACCTTGACTGTGATCTCATCATCATGTACTCCGGGATAGGGCATAACTTTAAAGATCTTTTATCAGAAGCAAAGACACTTTCTCCCGGTGCCCGGATTGTGGGTTGTACCGGATCCGGGGTAATTGGCAGGGAAGGACCCGACGAATCAATGAAAGCCCTGGCAATTATGGCGATAAAAGGACCCGAAGATGAATTTGCCATTGCCGGTATGGATGATATTGGAAAATATGATCCGTTTGAAGTTGGTTCCCGACTGGCCACGGATTTAAAGAATAAGATCTCCGGGATAAATACGATCCTTTATAATCCGTCAATTCTTGGATTATATCCAAAATATGACCCATTCAGTGGTATCGAATCAGTTTTTGGCCCTGATATCCCGATTGTAGGTGCTCTTTCATTTGACAATGCGAAGGGTGTAAGTGATTTTCAGTTCTTTGGAGACAGGGTTTTTGAGAAAGGTGCAGTGGCAGTGGGATTTGCAGATCCGACACTTGAACTGATAAGCCAGGCAAATCATAGCTTTACACCTATTGGAGAATCAATGACAATTACAAAATCTGATTATAATCGTGTTTATGAATTGGATGGAAAGCCGGCATGGAAAGCCTGGATGGATAAACTGGGTATGCCTGAAACAACTACACCAATTGAAGTGTCCCCATTTGGAGCACTGGCAATTGAGCTGCCGGAAGAGTTACATGAAGAATATGGTAGCGGATACTTTCTTTTAAGTACACTAATTGTTGAAAAGGATGGCAGTATTTGTGTGCCTACTTTATTTCCTGAAGGAACAAAACTCTGGTTAACCAGACGATTTGAGGATCATATTCAGCAGGGGGTGGATCGAATGATGACGCAAATCCTGGAACGCTGCGATGGAAGGAAACCCGTTGCAGTATTCCATGCAGATTGCGCTGCACGGGGAAAGTTATTATTTAACAGGATTTATAAGGAAGAATTAATTGGCAGACTGCAACATCCCCTGTGTAAGGGTGAAAAAATACCCTGGCTGGGATTATACGGGTCTGGAGAGTTAACCCCCATGGGTGGTAAAAACTTCTTTCACGTTTATACTTCATCATTGTATATCTTTGTAAGACGTAAACCTGTATCAGAAAAAAAAGAAGTAAAGCATAAAACAAAAGAGTTAGAATCATCCAGGCTTTTCGAGGCGACAAGGATTAAAAATATTTCACTGAAAAACCGTTTTATTGGGTCGGCCACATGGATGGGGAAAGCCAATCCTGACGGTTCATGCTCACCCATACTGATCAATTCACTGGCAAGGATAGCCAGAGGTGATATCGGGATGGTCGTAACCGGCATGGCCGGAGTATCCAGGAACGCGCAGTCAGCACCTTTACAATTAGGTGCTTTCAGTGACGATTTTTTTCCGGGCCTCAGCCTGATGGTAGAAAGAGTCCACAGGGCAGGTGCTCCGGTTGTTCTGCAATTGGAACATGGTGGATTATTGGCTCCTCACATCTTAACCGGGGAGGACCCCTCAGGACCGTCTGTGTTACAAACCCCGGATGGTCCGATAGGCAAAGAGATGCAAAAGGAAGAAATAAAAGAGACCATAGAAGCATTCAAGCATGCAGCGATCAGAGCACAAAAGGCCGGATTTGACGGTGTACAGATCCATGCAGCCCATGGTTTTCTGATAAGCCAGTTTCTTTCACCGTATTTCAATAAAAGAACGGATGAATACGGTGGCAACGTTGAAAACAGAGCCAGGATGCTTCTGGAAGTAATCGAAGGTACCAGGGAAGCAATAGGGGATAAACTTGCAATCCTGGTGAAAATCAATTCAGAGGATTTGCTTGATGGAGGATTCAGCATTGATGATATGCTAAGGGTTTCAGCCATGCTCGAGAAAGCAGGTGTGGATGCCATTGAATTAAGCGGTGGTACAATCGGTGCATCCCTGCTCGGGGACATGGAGAATTCTCCTTTCCCGGTTAATAAAAAGGGTGTTTACTGCCGGGACGCTGCCAAACGCTTCAAAGAAAAGATCAGGATCCCGTTGATTCTTGTTGGAGGTATCCGTTCCTTCAAGATTGCTGAAGAATTGGTAAAGACTGGAATAACAGATTATATTTCTATGGCCCGGCCGTTAATCCGTGAACCCAATCTCATCAAGCGATGGAAGTCAGGGGATTTTAGGGATTCAAAGTGTATATCGGATAGTTTATGCTTACAGCAAGGGATGGAAGGGAAGGAAGTACATTGTGTTCATATAAAAGATGAATAATAAGTCGGAGTCATACGATGAACTCAAAGCAAGGTGTGAAGATCTTCAGAAACAGGTGGCAAAATTCCTGAAGGTTGAACAGGACCTGGTATATGCAAGAAATAGTCTTGACAGGGACCTGACACGTTTTGTCTCGATCCAGGCATACAGTCAGCAGGCTATGCAGGCTCTCAGCATGGAAGAGTTTGTTGAGATCACAGTGGAATCGGTGCTGGAGACTTTTGAACTTGAATGCAGTATGTTTTTCTCCTATAATCCAACTGAAAAAAACCTGGCTTTAGTTACACAATTGGGTCTGGATGAAGAATGTACTGAGAATCTCAGGCTGGAAAATGAATGGATCATAAAAAAAGGACTGTTGAAGGAAAGGAAAGTTATTATAGAAGAGATAAAACCGAATTTGAAACCACTGGAATCCCTTGGATTATACAAGGTAATTTTTGTTCCGTTTTATGATGAGGCCAAAAGCTTTAAAGGTATTCTCCTGGGTGGGGTTACCGTTCAGAAGAAGGATTTTTATGATGATATAACCGATGAATTAATTCCTTCTTTTACGGTTTTTTCACAGCAGATGATCGCATTGCTTCAGAATTTTGAATCCAAGCGTTTTCTGGATCAGAAAGTACAGGAAAGAACGGAAGAAGTAATGAGCCAAAAAAAGGAGCTTGAACATCAGAAAGAAGAACTTCAGATCACCCTGGATAATTTAAAACAGACTCAGAACCAGTTGATCCAATCAGAAAAAATGGCCGCCTTGGGAGGATTGGTCGCCGGTGTGGCCCATGAGATTAATACTCCGGTGGGTATTAGCCTGACAGCTGCTTCCAGCCTGACCGAGGATACCAGAAAGATGGCAGAATTGTATAAACAAAATAAAATAAGCCGGGCCGATTTTAAAGATTATATGAATACTGCTAATCAAACAGCCAAACTGATTCAGTCCAATATGGAGAGGACGGCATTAATGATCCAGAGCTTCAAACAGGTCTCAGTTGACCAGTCCACCGTTCAACAGCGAAAATTCAAGCTGAAAGCTTATACAGAGGATGTGATCCGTAGCCTCTATCCGAAATTAAAGAACCGGAAGATTTCCATCGGCCTGGATATAGATAAAGATATTGAACTCGATAGTTTCCCGGGAGCTTTTTCCCAGATCATCACCAACCTTGTTTTAAACAGCCTGACACACGGTTTTGATGAGAAGGATAAGGGAATGATAAAAATTATTGCTAATTTGGATAAATCAGGGCTAAAACTGGAATACACGGATACAGGAAAAGGAATACCGAAAGAAAACCTGGATAAGATCTTCGAACCATTCTTTACAACAAGTAAAAAACGGGGAACAGGATTGGGATTGAATATTGTATATAACCTCGTATCACAAAAATTGAACGGTACGATAGAATGCCATAGCGAGTTAGAAAAAGGTGTTAAGTTTATTATTAAAATACCGTTTAAGAATTAACAACCTGTTCCCACTCTTTACCTTGAATAGGGAGGGAGCCAGGGAGTGAGTTAGGAAAAATATAAAAGATAAAATAAGGACAAGACTAAAAAATGAGCAAAAAATGCAGGCCACAGAGGACCACAGAGAATAAAGAGGAACACAGAGATGTCAAATAAAACTCCTCTGTGGAACCCTGTGAACAAAAAATACAAGTTAATACAGTATTTCACACACTCACCCATTACCCTCACCCAACTTTGAACTTTAAACTTTGAACTTTAAACTTTGAACCTTGAACTAATATCATGGAAAAACCAGAAAATCTCTTTGACCCGAAAGACCTTAAGGAAGAAGATCTTGGTGACTTATTTTCCGGTGAAAAAGCCTGGAAGGAATCCTTATCACCGGATACAAATGAAGACAAACCTTTCTGGCAGATACTGATTGTCGATGATGAGGAAGATGTGCATGCGGTGACATCAATAGCATTGAAAGATTTTGAATATAAAGGAAAGAATATCAGGTTCCTGAATGCATATTCGGGTGAAGAGTCTGTCAAAATTCTGAAGAAAAATCCCGAAATCGCCCTGATCCTGCTTGATGTTGTCATGGAAACAGATCAGGCCGGACTGGAAGTGGCTAAATTCGTACGTGAAGATATGGCCAATCCTTTTATCCAGATCATCCTGCGGACAGGCCATCCGGGATTGGCACCGGAAAAAGAAGTGATCAGGATGTATGAGATCAATGACTATAAAACCAAAACGGAATTGACTACACTGAAACTGTTTTCAGCAGTGCTGACCGGTCTGCGGGCCTATGATAATATTGTGGAAATAGAGGATTTGCGCAAGAACCTTGAGGAAAAAGTTAAGGAAAGAACGATTGAAATTGAAATGAAAAACAAGGCCATAACCACAAGTATTAAGTATGCAAGACGGATTCAAAATGCCATACTGCCCGCTGCAGAATTGTTTGAAAATCATTTCTCCGATTATTTTATTCTTAACAAACCAAAAGAAGTTGTCAGTGGAGATTTTTACTGGGTGAACCAGGTCGGGGGAAAACTGATATTTACCATTGCTGATTGCACCGGGCATGGTGTGCCTGGAGCATTTATG
>CAZGOR010000016.1:0-1731 GCA_964527875.1 uncultured Bacteroides sp.
CAGTGAATGACCAGAGAAACGCGCGTTTGACGATGGTTCAGCAACAACTCAGTTCTGAAAGCCAGATCATTGAAACGGAAAGATTGCTTGCACAGCATGAAAGGGCATATCGTAACAATGAAATGCTTTATGAACAGAATCTTGTTTCTTATGAGGAGTATGCACAATCCAAAGAGATGTATGATGCTAGCAGGAAAAGACTTAAACTATTAAAGGAGATCCAACAACAGGACTCGATTTTCAGGATGGTACAGATTGAATCCATGGATGTTTCAGTGTCCAGCCTGACTAAAAACCTGGAGATCATTAAGGGAAGGCTTGATAATCTGAATATCAGGGCTTCCGTTAACGGTGAACTGGCAACACTGAATCCTGAAATCGGAGAAGTCATTCAGTATGGCACCAGGATTGGAACGATCAATATTCTTGATTCTTATAAATTAAGAGTTGAAATTGATGAACATTATATAGCACGGGTCAGCAGGGGGTTGACAGGTGAATGTGATTTTGCTAGTACTCCGTATCCCGGAAAGATCATAAAGATATATCCTGAGGTTCAGAATGGAAGATTTTATGTTGACATGGAGTTTACAGGTGATATTCCGCCTCAGATTAAGATCGGTCAGACATCAAGAATTAAGCTTGAGCTGGGTGAATCAAAAGAAGCTCTTTTGATCCCGAGAGGAGGATTTTACCAGAGCACCGGTGGTCAATGGGTGTTCGTTATCGATGAATCGGAAGGATTTGCATATAAAAGAGATATCAGCATTGGCCGGCAAAACCCGAGATATTATGAGGTGCTTGCCGGACTTGAGGTAGGGGAGAAGGTGATCGTTTCCAGTTATGATAACTTCGGGAACGTAGATAAACTGATCCTGAAGGAGTAACCCCGGGCTTCAACCCGGGGCGGACAGCAACACCGGAAGTATGCTGCGTCTTTAGATGCATAGACAAACGAATATCAATTTATAAATCCCAACATCATGATTAAAACAGAAGAATTAACAAAAGTTTTCCGGACAGATGAGGTCGAAACAACGGCTTTGAACAAAGTTACCCTGGAGGTTCAGGATGGTGATTTTGTAGCTATCATGGGCCCGTCAGGGTGCGGTAAATCCACATTGCTGAATATTGTTGGCCTGCTGGATAATCCAACAAACGGATTGCTTTATTTCGATGATGTAGAAGTATCCAGGTTCAAGGAAAGGCAAAGAACAAATCTACGTAAAGGTAATATCGGTTTTGTTTTCCAGAGCTTTAACCTGATCGATGAACTCACGGTTTACGAAAATGTCGAACTGCCGTTGCTTTACATGAAAGTATCTGCGTCCGAGCGTAAGCAAAAAGTGAATGAGGTACTGGACAGGATGAAGATTGCACATAGGAAAAAACATTTTCCACAACAGTTATCCGGTGGTCAGCAGCAGAGGGTTGCTATTTCAAGGGCCGTTGTAACAAGACCTAAACTGATCCTGGCCGACGAGCCAACCGGTAACCTTGATTCGGCCAATGGCGAGGAAGTAATGAATCTTCTCAGTGAACTGAATAAGGACGGCACAACAGTGGTAATAGTTACGCACTCTCCCACCGATGCTGAAAAAGCTCACAGGATCGTCCATCTTTTCGATGGGCATGTCGTGACGGAAAATATAAAGCATGTTCTTTGATTATTTGTTTATTTGAGACTGTCTAAAAAGTCTATTAGTTATTATTTCTCACACCTGCCTGCCG
>CAZGOR010000016.1:1831-19451 GCA_964527875.1 uncultured Bacteroides sp.
GGATCTGCGGATATCTGCCCTGTGAAATATCCTTACAGGATTTTTGCTTTACAAAAATTTCACAGGGTCTGCGAGAAGCCTTTAAAGACCTTTAAACAACCTCTTAAAATAAGATAAAAAATGAAAGATCTTTGTGTACCCATACAAAATTTTGGCGAGGATCAGATAGCGAGTATAATGCTAAAGGTTGGAGATGAAGAGATTGAATATAATTTCAGGGTTGAATCCTTTCCATGGGATGTTGAAGATGAACTGACCAGGGAGGATGATGAAGTTCATAATTCACTGGCCAGAATAACACGTCTGAAAAATGCCATTGAGAATTATGACAAAAAATGGGAGCTGATGCAGATCTATACTCCGCTTGAGAATGCAAAATACATCCAGGTACTTTACAGGAAAAGGAGTAAAAAAACCTGATCAGCCTGAACTCTAAAATCAATCTGGCAATGGTAAGATATAAATATTTCATAGCCTCATTACTGACGGCTTGTATGATGATACAGGCATATTCCCAGGATGTCTGGACACTGGAAGAATGTATACAGTACGCGCATAACAATAACCTTCAGGTTAAGCGTCAGGCAATACAGGTTAGATTAGCCGAGAGCAATTTTCTGTATGCAAAAGCGCAGGTACTCCCTACAGCAAATGCTTTTGCCAACTATACGTTTAACAAAGGGAGGGCCCCGAACTATGATACGTATGAATATGTAGATCAGGCTTTTGAAGATGGGAATGTGGGTATATCTGCCAATTTGCTCCTTTTCAATGGCTTATCTAATTATCATGCGATCCAGCAATATCGATACAACCTGATGGCCAGGCTTGAAGATGTTGAAAATCTCAAGAATAACATTACTATTTCGATTGGCGGAGCATATTTGCAGATACTGCTGAATGAGGAATTACTGAAAGTGGCGGAGGCTCAGCTGGAAATTACACGGCTTCAGGTTGAAAAAAGTAAGAAATTGGTAGAGGTAGGTAATATCTCAAGAGGAGAACTTTATGAGATCCAAGCCCAGGAAGCTAGGGAAGCCGCCAATGTTGTGAGGGCAAGGAATGATCTTGAGATCTCTTACCTGACCCTCGCACAATACATGGACCTTGAACCGGATGAAATTGATGAATTCAAAGTTGAAACCCCGGAATTAACCATTGAGGATGGTGGATACCTTATGGCTATAGATAGCGTTTATGCAAATGCACTCAGGGAATTACCACTGGTCAAGAGTGCAGAATATGAACTTAAAAGTTTTGAAAAAGGATTATCTGTAGCAAGGGGAAGGATTTTTCCATCTCTTGAGGCTGGTTACCTGTATTATACACTATACAGTGAGATCTCCTCTAATCCGGAAGATCCATCGGCCTATTACCGCTGGTTAGACCAACTCCAGGATAAAGGATACCAGCAATTGTCATTTTCCCTGAGTATTCCCATCTTTAACAGGTTGCAAACACAGAACCGTATAAGTACCGCCAAGGTTAATGTATTGGATGCAGAAATAAATTTTGACCAGACTAAGCAAACTCTGTACAAGAATATTCAACAAGCCTATACCGATGCCAAAGCTGCCTTAGAGGATTATGAAGCCAACCTGGAGACGGTCAGATCGATGGAAGAGGCGTTCAATTATGCTGAACAGAGATATAATGTCGGGATGGTCAGTTCCATAGATTATAACCTGGCCAAGAATAATCTCACCAAAGCACAATCCGATTTGATCCAGGCAAAATTCATGTATATCTTCTATTCAAAGATCCTGGATTTCTATGCCGGCAGACCGATTACACTTTGAAATTGAATAAACTCTCTCAACCTTTGTAAAAGTTCTCGCAGATACTCGCAGATTAAAACGCAAATTCACGCAGAAACAATATACTATATATGATTGATCTGCGAAAATTTGCGAGATGATCTGCGTTAATCTGCAAGAAATAATTCCAGATTGATCATAATCATTAATTTTGTGTATCAAACTGGCCTACTTCATAACAGAGTATACCTTTTCTCCAGCTATATAGGTCATCCTAATCTTAACTTTCGGGATTTCCTGTTCGGGGATTGTCATCAGGTCTGAAGCAGTAACAATAAAGTCGGCAAATTTGCCGGGTTCAATACTTCCCTTGTTGTCTTCATCAAAAGATGCTCTGGCCGCCCAGATGGTCATGGCACGAAGTGCTTCTTCTCTGGTTAACAGCTGCTCCGGCAGAAAACCTCCCTCAGGGTATCCTTCAAGATCTTTTCGTGTAATGGCAGCATAGAAACCATAAAGGGGATTAATATTCTCAACCGGGAAATCACTTCCATTCGGAATCCATCCGTTTTGTTCAAGAAGTGTCTTATAAGCATAGGCGCCTTTAATTCTTTCTTCTCCCAGCCTTTCATCAGCCCAGTACATGTCGGAGGTGGCATGTGTGGTCTGAACCGATGGAATAATATTATAATCCCCGAATTTGCTGAAATCGTCGGGATGTATGACCTGGGCATGTTCGATACGCCATCTCCTGTCATTTTTGCCTTTCAGAATATCACTGTATATGTTCAGCATCAGTCTGTTTGCACTGTCTCCGATAGCATGTGTATTCACCTGGAAATCGTGTTCATATGCTTCCATGCACATATTCTTCAGGTATTCCGGGGAATTAACCAGCAAACCGTAATTACCGGGATCATCGGAATAGGGTTCAAGCAATAATGCTCCGCGTGAACCCAGGGCACCATCTGAAAAGAGTTTGATTGAATTGACTTTCAGGTGGTCAGTTTGATATGGCCCCGGATACATGTATGTTTTAAAATTTTCTTCACCCGGACTGAGCATCGCATATATTCTCATTTTTAGTTCACCAGTATGTTGTATCGAGTCGATTAACCTGATACTTTCACGGCCCAGTCCCGCTTCGTGCAGACTGGTGAGCCCAACGGCAAAACATTTTTCCTGGGCCTTCAGCAGTGCTGTGACTTTTTCACTTTCGCTTGCTTCAGGAATGATTCTGCTTACAAAGCCAATGGCATTATCAATCAGGATACCGGTCAGTTTTCCATTTTTTACAACCACGGTTCCCCCTTCAACTGTTGTCTCAGGTGTAATTCCTGCTCTTTTAAGAGCTTCTGAATTGGCAATGGCAGCATGGCCGGCAATTCGCGTCAGGAGAACAGGCTGATCAGGAAAAAGTTCATCCAGTTTTTCATTTGTCGGGAATTCCTGTATTTCCCAGTCGTTCTGATCCCATCCCCGTCCAAGTATCCATTCCGGCTGAAACTCGCTGGCATGTTTCTGAATCAAATCACATATCTCATCAAATGATTTTGTGCCGGTGAGGTCAGCATTTCGCAATGACAAGCCATAGCTGAAGAAATGGCAGTGTGCATCAATCAGACCGGGATAGACAAAGTGCCCGTTCAGATCAATTTCTTCCTTTGCCTGATACCGGTCCATGATATCCAGGTTCTGGCCAACACCCAGGATCTTCCCGTCGTGGATAACGAATGCCTCGGCAATGGTAAAATCATCGTCAACAGTGTATACCCGGGCATTATATACGACCAGGTCGGCTTTTTTTGAATTGCAGGATAGCATAAAAAATAATGTGGTTAGGATGGTTATTGAGAGGCTGATTTTTTTCATTTTGAAAAAGTTGAATAGTAATGTTTCAAAGATAAGATTTTTAAGGAAGTGTGGTAGTGGGAAGGTGTGAAAGTTTGAAAGTGAGAAGGTGTGAAAGTGTAAAAGTATGAAAGTTTGAAAGGGTGAAAATTCTGCCGGTTGCCAACCGGCAGCTTTTACCATCAATGATGCAATAGAAAAGTCCGGTTGTTAACCGGACACATTCAAAAGCGTTGAAGATGATGCAGAAAAGTCCGGGCGGACTTAACTTCAGGTCCGATTGGAAATCGGACTTTTCTGCCCTGTATCTTCTTTTTCAGGTCCGATTGAAAATCGGACCAACTTCCTGATGTAAGTGAATGACCAGTGTTTATATGCCCCTGATTTAGCAATCAGGGTGTGACTATGTTTTTACTTCGACCTGTAACCTGCACCCTGTAGTTTACACCCTGTACCTTGCACCCTGCACCCCTTCTCTTCTTCAGCCTTCCTATTCTATTACGATCTTCCCCCTGAAGAACTTATCACCTCTCAATTCCAGGAGATAGTAACCACTTTCCAGATCTTCCCGGCCCAGAATAAATTCAGATTGGCCTGTGATTTCATGTATCCTGACCGCCTTGCCTGTCAGGTCTCTGATTATCAATGTATATGAATTAATTCCGGGGTTCGGGAAACGGATGGTTGTCCTTTCACTGAAAGGATTTGGGAAGATTGTAAGATTCTTTTCATTATAAAGCTCATTCAGTCCTGTTTGCAGCCTGTTATCTTCCATATTCGACATAGAGTGGCTGTAAGGGCCGGATTCGGCTTTTTTGCCTGTTCCTGACGGGATACAGGGTTCCGGCCGAAGAACTGCAACCCTGTAATAATACAACTGGTTTTCGGGATTTTGATCGGTATAAGCTGTTGTGCTGCTTGACATGGAATGGATCTGGGTAAAATTGCTTTCTGTCAGGCTCCTGTAAATGTAATAAGTCCCGTACGTAAAGCCGTAATACTCATCCCATTCCAGCTGGGCATCGCCGGTGGTCACATTGGTAGATGTGATCAGGTGGATGGTCTTATGCGGTTTACACAGATTAAGATCCGATTCAAATCCTTCGTTGTCGATGGCTGTGATTTTATAGATATAGGCCTGTTTTGTCGGATCTGCAACAGTATCCAGGAAGATACTCAAAGAATCTTTTGGAAGATGACCGATCGGTTCATATTCGCCGGCTACGATACTTTCTCTGTATATATTATAAGCAGAAACGGGAGCTGCACCTTTTTTCTCCCATATCACCAGATTATTACCTGTTGCCAGGTCGACAGTGACCATGCATATCTGGGGTGCAACAAATAATGTGATGGGGTCACTTTGTATTTCTCCGCACTGATTTGAGACCTGGCAGATATAACTTCCTTCATCCTCATAGCTCATATTATTGATTCTAAATTCAGGCATCATCTCCTGCTGGACCGGGACTCCATCTTTGATCCACTCATAAAAGACAGGTTCTGTTCCCCGTGCATGGATCTCAAGTTTCAGGTTATCATCTTCCTTTACCCACTGGCTTTCGGTTTGTAAAAGGATTTCGGGTGGAGAATTAACAATCAGGCTGACATTATTGCTGAGCAACAGGCCATAACCATTTTTGATGATACATATATAATCCGCCATATCATTTATTGTGACTGAATCAAGTTCGAGTGTGTTTGTATCGGCGCCGGTGATTATTTCACCATTCTTCAACCATTGAAATAAAGCATTGCCTTCCACTTCAACACTGAATTCTATGGTATCTCCTGTACAGGCGATCTGGTTATATGGTTCCATGATAATATGAATAGGTTCCCCCTGGTTTTCGTAAGCACCAATGTCAATAATATCATATCTTATTCTCTTTTTCCCGGCAATATCCTTATCGGGGAGGTTCAGCTGTTCACTTTCAGGAAATCCTTTATTGATATTAGGTGAGTAATCGGTTAATGACCAATCTGTCTGCAGCGCATCGTATTCAATTCCGGGCCCTTCGGTGGGATTTTTAAAAATGGGGTTAGCATTAATATTTCCTGCATAATCGCCTGTAAGTGCACTCGATGGCAGGTTTATACCCTCCAGTCCGTTTTCGATATTATTATGATAAAAATTCTGTTGATTTGAAATGGCTATTGGTCTTGTAGCAAAAAATTCATTTTCGCTCATATTACCCCAGAATATTGAATTATATATATCAAATTTAGAATCCCATTCACATAATCCCGATCCATCCCAGGAAACCATATTATTGCAGACTGTATTGCTGGAAAGTATTGGTTTTGAGGAACCTATACAAAGACCTCCCCCCATACCAGAAGAATTATTACAAATGACATTATTCAGAATATAAGGGCTTGCAGCATATATCATTATTCCTCCTCCGCCTTTCTCAGCAGCATTATTAAATATATAGTTGTTGATAATCCTGGGCTTTGATTTATTGCGGACATCAATTCCACCGCCTTCTTCGATGGCGATATTCCTGTAGATCAGGTTTCCGGATATAAGCGGATGAGAATACATATCAATACAAATAGCTCCTCCCTGATAACCGATATTATTTTTCAAGGTGCATTTTGAGATTTCCAGGTTAGAAAAATACTTGATCTGTATCGCACCACCGTAAAGGGAATTCCATTCTGATTCAAATTTTTTGGCATATTGAAAAACACAATATCTGAGAATGGATGAATCATTGTCACTCATGATTCCATTAGCTCCCCATTGACTGTTATCGAAGGCAATTCCTTTCCAGGAACCTGTTAAGGATGATCTGTTGGAAAATCCGGTTGTATCATCAACTGTAAATATAATCGGGAATTGCTCTGATCCGCAGGCATGAAGTGTTCCGCGTACCTGTATGCCATCATAATCCTGGAATTCAACACAGGTTCCCGGTGCAATATTCAAAGTCACGCTGTCTTTAATAATGATATCCCCGGTTACCCTTACCGTATCAGCGATCCACAAGGTATTTTCTGTGATTGTATCGGAGGCTGTTATGGAATCGATCCGGCTTTCATAGGCACCTATATCAATAATCCCGTGAATGATCCTGGGATTTCCCCGGAGGTCAATTTCAACTAATAGTTCATCTTTAACTGCATTGCTACCCTGGTTGATTGACGGGCTTGCAACTGATAAGGTCCAGTCGGCTTCCACTCCGTCGGCATCAGTTCCTGACGTATCTGATGGATTTAGAAATAAAGGATCATCTTTATGAATATTTACAGCGTTACCATTAGGATTTACAATTCCGTCTATTCCATCCTGTATGATGCAGTTATAAAAGTTAGGTGTGGCATTTGAAGAATGGATTCTTATCTGGTTGGAAGATTTGGATCCACTCCACTCTTCTGTGTTACCCCAGTAAATATTGTTAATATAATCGGCGTTGGTCAGTTCCCAGAAAAACATACCACCTCCCCAGCCGGCATTGTTATTGCATACGTGATTATTATAAAACTCTGGCCAGGATTCGTAATTTCGCACACCTCCTCCTTCCTCATATGCATAGTTATTGATAATGAGGTTGCCTATTATTTTTTCATTTGAACTTTGTATGTGTAATGCGCCTCCGTGTTGATGAGAGGTATTATTACTAAAAATATTATTCAGGAGTTTTCCTTTTCCGAAATGGGACCAAAAAGCTCCCCCACTACCAAGAGAAGTATTTTTATAAAATAAGCAATGATGAATTGTTGGGTTTGCATTGTATTGAAGGTGTATTGCCCCGCCTGCAAATGCTTCATTTTCAATAAAAGTACAGTGGTCTATTTCAGGGCTGGTATTTGAACCAATAAATATTGCACCACCATTGCTCCTGGCATGATTAACCCTGAATACACATTCCCGAATCAGTACTTTTGAAAAATTTTGTATAAACATTGCCCCTCCTCCTTTATCACCATATTCATATCCGAAGGTAATAGATTTGCTGTATTCAAATCTGCAATATTGGAAAACCGATGAATCGCTGGAACCCATACTCCAATCCGAATTGTCGATTTTAATCCCGTTCCAGCTGCCCGTATCATCTTCCGTCATGTAAAACCCTGAAGTATCTGCTGCGGTAAACAGAATCGTATCAACGGGAGAACCAATTGCACGGACATTTCCCTTAATATTCATCATATAATGATCCTGGAATTCAATCTTAACCCCGGATTCAATATTAAGGGTCTGACCTAAAGGCACGGTTATATTACCAAATATTTTGTAAGGTGAACCGGTTTTTGTCCAGGTCCCGGATACATCTCCGGCAGGGATATTGGTACCTTGGGCAAGCATTACAGAAGGTAAAGTAAACAAACCGATTAGTAAGGTTAAGATGTGCTTTTTCATTTTTGCAGGTTTTTTGAAGTAGGCTGGTTATTGATAAGTTCTTAATTAACAGGCAAGATAAGTTTTTGGGGGGAGAAATGCAAAGGCATATAACTAATACACTCACCGGGTGACTGCCAGTCACCCGGTGAGTGTATAAAGGACCTCAAAGCTTTTATTCTATCACCAGCTTACCCCGGAAAACTTGTTCTCTTCCTGAGATTTCCAGCAGGTAATAACCGTTCTGTAAATTCCCTTTTTCCAGTTTGAATTCTGAAGAGGTTATGTTTTCGATGATCCTGACAGTTTTGCCAGACAGATCCCGCAGGACCATTTGATAAGGATTTCCATTAGAATTATGGAACCGGACAGTTGTGCGATCTTTCATTGGATTGGGGAAAATGAAAAGTTTAAGATCATATGTATTTTCAGCCAACCCTGTGCCCTGTAGCCTGTTATCTTCAAGATTAGACATGGAATGGCTATAAGGTCCCGTACCAACCTTGGTAACACCTGTTGGGTAACAAGGATTTGCCTTAACACCTGCAACACGGTAGAAGCTTTTATTATTCAGAGCAACAGGATTTACATCTTTATATACCCGGAGATCTGCAGAGATTTCATCAATTTTATTCAAAGCTGTTGAATCAGATCCGCGGTAGATCTCATAGGTGACAAACTCCATTTCCTGACCTTCCACAACATAGGATTCCCATTCAAGATTCACGCCATCATCAGTACCTGTATATTGCAGGAACAATGGCCTGTGGTATGAGCTGACCTTAATATCGGATTCATTATTACAGGTATCAACAGCTGTAATTTTATAGACCCACTGTCGTTTCTCCGGATCAGCAACAGTATCTTTGAAAATACTCAGATTATCATAAGGAATTGTTCCAATCAGCTCATATACACCGATAACATTCGTCTGTCTGTAAAGATTATAGGCAAGAATACCAACCCCGGGTGTTTTTTCCCAGATAATCAGGTTTCTGCCAGTCTGAAGATCAATTGTGATCAGGCAGATTTCTTCCTGGTCATAAGGCTCGGCAATGATAATATCAACAGTATCAGTAGAAATACAGACAGTGTTATTTCTTGTTGATGTAACATAATATGTATCGGTTTTATAAACTGATAATGTTTGTCCGGTACTGCCATCATTCCAGGTATATCCATCAAAGCCGGAACCTGCATCGAGTAACACACTTTCACCGGAGCAATATTGCCGGTCCTCTCCCAGGTCAATACCCGGAAGCAGGGGATCGAGAATGATATAGATATTATCAGAGTTTTCACAACCCTTGCTATCTAAAACTGTAACAGTATAATTACCCTGGTCAGATACAGTGATGGATTGACTGGTCTCACCTGTGTTCCAGTTGTAAGAAGCGTATCCCGCACCTGCATCGATAATGGTAGATTTTCCTGTACAGATATGCCTGTCACTGCCCAGGGAAATATAAGGTGAAGGATTGACATTCAATTGTGCACTCTCAGAAGCCACACCACTGGAGTTACATTCATTTTTCACCAGTACTTTGTATTTTTCGATATCACCCAGTGTGGCAGAAAATATTGTATAGCTGTTATCTGTTGTCCAGTTGGTAATCGAAGCATCCCCTTTCATCCACCGGTACTGGAAAGGTTTTGTACCGGTTACTTCTGTTGTAAATGTCACTTCATCTCCCTCACAAATTTCTGCTGCTTCAGGATGAGCCACAAATTCAGGAGCGGTTTTAATGGTGAGCCTGGCTGAATTGGTTGTAACAGGAGGTTCACAGACACCTATGATCTTACATCTGAAGATATACTGGTCAAGGGTATCATCCGTAGAGGACAGGGTCAGTTCATCTGTTGTTACACCTGAAAAGATTGTGTTGTTTTCGAGATCAGTCCAGTTTTGACCTTCATCATTGGAGAACTCCCATAGATAGGACAATCCACTTCCTGGCACGGTAGCTGAAAAACTGACTGATGGCTGCGATCCTTCACAAAGGGTGATATCTTCCGGTTGGCTGCTAATACTAGGAGGTATATTGACCGTGACGGTTGCGTCATCACTCTCAATGCTGGAGGGATCGGTGCAGATATTCTTAACCAGTACATCATAAGAACCTGCATCGGACTGTCCGGCGCCTGTTACGGTATAGGTCGGAGAAGTGGTCCATCCGGTAAGGGATATGCCATCCTTTCTCCAGAGATATAAAGGTGATGTGCCTGACACACTTACAGCAATGGTAAAATTTGCCCCAAGACAAACGGTAACAGGTTTTGGAGCCGTGTCGATCGAAGGAGGCACATTAACAGTAAGCAATGCTTCTGTACTGGTATCATCAGGGGAACAGTCACCTTCCACCCTGCATCGATAGAGCTGAGTATTCATGTCGCCGGTTGGATTAACAATATTCAGAGTAGATAATGTGGTTCCTGAATAGGTATCATTATTTGACAGATCGGACCAATCGTCTTCACCATTTTCACTCATTTGCCATTGGTAGGAGATATTATCACCGGATGCTGTTACTGAAAACTGAATAGATGGTTCCCCCTGGCAAACCGGATCAGGATTTGTTTGGCTATCAATATTTGGTGGAACTTTCACAGTAACCGTTGCATTTGCACTTTCAACACCTGTCATTTTACATTCGTTCCTGACCAGTACATCATATGATCCGGCATCGTTAGTTGTTAAAGATAACAACTCATATTGAGCAGAAGATGACCAATCACCCAAACCTGTTTCATCTTTCCTCCAGTAATATTCCAGGGGTGGTGTGCCGCTGGCTGTGACATTCAGGAAAACATCTTCGCCCAGACATTTTGCCTGACTGGCAGGAGAGGTATTTATGGTTGGGATGGTTTTTACTGTTAGTGTGGCGGAAGCCGATGTTACCTCGGGTGAACAATAACCGGATACAATACAATTGTATAAATTTCCAGACATGTCAGGTGTGATATCTGAAATGGACATCTGGTGATTGGTGATGGTATATTTCCCGGATGTGGTTAAATCATCCCATGATTCTCCATCATCTGTGCTGACCTGCCATTGGTAGGATAGATCATCTCCGGTGGCGGTTACACTGAGGTTGCTTGAGTTGCCTTCGCACGGGCTGACACTTGCAGGATGAGTTGTGACAGATGGAGCATATTTCATATCTAGTGTGGCCGGATTACTTGTTGCGCTGCCACAACCATTTGTTACCAAGCACCGAAACTGGCTAAGATCATAATTGCCATCAGGTGTGAATGTGTACTCCGGTGAATTGGTTGAAGAAATATTTGCCCAATCCCCGCCTGAGAGTTTTTTTTGCCACTGGTATTTATGTACATTACTTGCACTTATTGAAAAGTTTACATTATTACCAATACATACATCCTGTGACTCAGGGTGTGAGGAAATTGAAGGATCTGAGGAATGATAAACAAATTCAACAGTATCGGTATGGTAAGGTCCATCGCCACAATCAACTTCACACCAATATGGCCCACCCAAATCATCAGTTACGGTATAGCCATTTGAGGTGGCCCCATCAATGGGATAAGGTCCGTTCGTATACACGTACTTACCACCACCCGCGTCCTTCCAATGCCAACCTACCCTATACCATTGGAATGTGCCGAGTGAACTGCAAGGATTGCCCACACAAAAATCACCTCCGGGACATATAGCATAAAGCTCTAATGAGTCACCTGAGCATAAACCATAAGAAGAGTGTGCATTACAATAATTACAGACAGGCATGCATAGACACTTAACATAGGGATCAGCATAACTTTCCTTTATAAAGCCGATCAATATAAGCAAAAACATTAAGGGGATTGTATAAAAGCGATGCTTGGTTTTCATGATTTCAGGGTATTTGAATAAAGAAGATTTTATAAACTGCAAATATGAACTGTAATTGGCCATATGATAAAAAAACATTCTTGTGTACTGGTCAACCCCATTCGTATAAACCAGAGAATAAGACATTCCCTGAACAATTTCAATCCAATATACAGCGAAAACATCCTGTTAGACAAAAAAATGTTTTATCCTGCAGGATTTGAGGGCTGAACTGCAGGAGAGGAGGGATATTTGCAAGAAATGACTAAAATTAAAAATGCCTAAAATGCCTTAAAACAGGAAAAAATGACTAAAGTTTGGAATGCCTAAAATGACTGAGGACAGGCAACAGAAAGCTTCAAACCAGCAACAAATATTCACAGAGAGCCATAGAGGAAATGGTTCTCGGTTCTCAGTTCCCGGTTTGTGTGGTGAGTGTGGGTTAGAGTTGGGAGTTTGATATCTACATTCCGATTCATGATTGTGTTCGGTTGGAAACCCTGCCTTCCGGCAAGCAGGCGGATTTTTCTATCCATACCGGAGCTTCTGAATGTGTCCGGTTGGAAACCGGACTTTTCTGTTACCTTCCTCGGTGAATATGGCTGCCGATTGACAATCGGCAGAACCTTCATACTTTTATACTTTACCACCTTTTCATTTTCACATTTCACACTTTCACACCCTTTTAGCCTTAGCTTTAGCCTCAGCCTCAGTCTTCTTTAACCGATAACCGGTAACCGATAACTCTATCCCTTTATAGCTCAATATTTAACACGCATTTAAGCTGATCCAGGAAGGTTCTTCCGATAGGGATTTCCTCTTTACCTATGTAGACCGTGGAATGGTCAATTGAATCGATATGATTTATATTGATAATGTATGACTTGTGGGTCTGAACAAAAATGCCGGATGGAAGTTTAGCCAGGAAGTCCCGCATACTGGAGCGGACAAGATGCTTCTTGCCAGGACAATATAACTCAATATAATTGCCTTCAGCTTTGAGCCATCTGATATCGTCGAACTGGACCTTGATGAGGAGATAGTCTTTTTTTATAAAAATAGAATCTTTAAGAATGAAATTGTTCTTCTCTTTGATGATTTCGTCCCCGGTTTCAACAGGTTTCTTATTGACATAGTTGAAGAAAGCAATTTCTATAGCAGCGAAAAGATCTGCCCGTTCAAAGGGTTTTACAAGATAAGCATCCGGTTTAACCTGTTTTGCACGTTCCACTGTTCCTTTGTCGGCATGGGAGGTTAAAAATATCAGGGGGATGTCTTCCTTTTTACGGATGGTTCTGGCAAGATCTATCCCGTCTTTTTCACCGGCAATCAAAATATCGACCAAGATGATGTCAGGCTGTTTACTGGAAAACAAATCAAGTGCCTCATCATAGTTTGTGGCGATTCCGGTTACTTCATAACCAAGATTATCCAGCTCCAACCGGATGTCTTCCGCAATGATCAGTTCATCTTCGACGATTAGGATTTTGATAGTGCTCATTGGTATTTTTGTTGTACCACGATATGAAAAAAAGCCATATATAGATTCAACGTCATCCTGAACTTGTTTCAGGATCTTCTATGAAGTAGTAAAGAGGTACTTAAAAAGATCCTGTCCCGAGTACTTTGTACAGGATGACGTTGAATCCTGCTACGATTTACCTTCGTATTCTGAAACGAGAAATCATAAAACTACAAATTTTCACGCTTTCTTCATTGTTTCCTTAAAAGTTATCTCAAAAACAGCCCCGTTTTTATTTGATATCTTTAACTCTCCCTGCAATTGTCTTGTAAGGATATTTACCAGTTTCAGTCCCAGCGAACTGGTTTGATTCATATCAAAGCCTTCGGGCAGGCCGGTACCATTATCTGATACTTTGAGTTTATAGCTCTCTCCGTCATGTTTTTTAATCTCAACGCGAAGTTCACCTTTTTCCATTTCGCGGAATGCATATTTAAAGGCATTTGAAACCAGCTCATTCACGATCAGGCCCAGGGGGATAGCGGTGTCAATATCCAGATGAGTGTTATCTGCTTCCACCTTTGCCATGATCTTCTTATCAACCGGCATAAAGCTTGATGAAAGGAAACCAACAAGCTGTTCAAGATATTCCTGGAAGTTGATCTTTGATAATCTGTCGGACTGATAAAGAACCTGGTGTATCAGGGCCATCGATTTTACCCTGCTCTGCCCTTCCATTACAGCTCCTTTAACAGAATGATCTTCAATATTATGACTTTGAAGATTTAAAAGGGATGATATGATCTGAAGATTGTTTTTTACCCGGTGATGGATCTCTTTTAATAATACTTCTTTTTCATCCAGTGAATCTTTCAACATATCGTTCATGGCCTGGATCTCCTCTTTCTGTTCGGCAAGAAGCTCATTGGCTTTCTTTTTCTGGTAATAACTTCTCAGGATAAAGAAAGCCATAAGGGCAATAAGGCAGAATCCAATGAAAAAAGATGTTTTAATAATTTTTTGCCGTTTGATTTCTTCCTGGTGGCGAAGCCTTTCCTGTTCCTGTTCAAAGACCATTTTTTGCTCCTGCTTGTCAAAATCATACTGCATCTCCATCCGGGTGATCTTTTTAATATTTTCAGCACTGGTCAGGCTGTCATCCATTTCCTCAAACAACAACATATACTGATAGGCTTCCCGGTAGTTGTTTAAACCGGCATTAACCCTGCCCAGCCATTCAGCACTGGCACGGATGATTTCCGGATAACCCAGTTCCATACCTATATCCATAGCATTTTCCAGGTAAGAACGGGCAAGTTTAATATTTCCTGTCTGGTAATATATCATTCCAAGATTGACACTATTCTGAGCAATGCCAAGTTTGTAATCAATCTCATCGCTCAATGCCAGTCCTTTTTCGAACATCTCAACAGCAAGATCATTCTGGCCTTGTTTATGATAGATCAGTCCGAGGTTATGATAACCGGTAGCGATTCCCTGTCTGTCGCCTGTCTCAATCCTCAGTTGCATCCCTTTCTTAATATTTTCCAGAGCAAGATCATATTTTCCTTGTCGTTCATAAATATTGCCGATATTAAAATAAGCTATTCCCTCACCGCGTTTCTCACCGGTTTTTTGCATCATTTCCAGGTTTCTTTTCTGGTATATGAGTGCCTGTTCATAATCTTCAAGATAATAAAATACGATTCCTATATTTCCATATGCCGCTCCAATCTCCACATCTATACCAAGTTGCTCATTGATTCTCAATGACTTGAAATAATGATCAAGAGCCATTTTATAGTTTCCCTGGTAATCATAGATGATGGCAATATGATTATACATCATTGCAATTCCTGCCGAGTCTTTTAATTCTTCGGTGACTTCCAGTGATTGATGATAATAATCGAGAGCCTTTTCATAATTACCCAAATATTTATAACAATGTCCTATGTTATTATAATTATCACTGATTCTTTTTTTATCACCGATTTTTTCATTTGCTTCCAGGCTAAGAAGAAAATATTCTGCTGCCTTATGGTAATCAGATTGCATTCCATAGGTGATCCCGACTTTTAAGCAGGCATCCGCGATCCCATTCTGATCATTCAGTTTCCTGTATTTTTCAAGTGCTTTGATATATTCTTCCTGTGCTCCAGGTATATTATTTCCTGCCGAATTCAGCTGCCCTCTACGGATGTGGGATAATGCAATACCTTTCTGCCAGTTCAGGTTACGGGTTAATTGATATGCCTCTTCATAAAAGGCCACGGCCCGGTCATAGTCTGATCTTCTGAGTTTTTCAACCAGTGTGAAAAGCAGGTTTACCCTTATTGTATCAGGACCGGTTTTTCCAAGTACCTGAAGGAGACTATCGATCTCGGATGTACCCTGGGAATAAAGGGATGAGGCTGTGCATAGTGCAACACACAGAAAAATTACATGGAAGTATCTGAAAAAAGATCTATTAAGGTTGTTCATTTCCGGGATTGCTGGCGAATGTAAGATACATTTATTTTTGATTTGATTCAAGGGGGAGGAGAAAAAAACTTTCTTAGAAAGGTACGTCATTAATCGTCGTTTGATGCTTTATAATCGCGATGGGTACAATGGTTGCAATTGTCGCAGGGTCGCAATGATCTCAATAGTGAGGTGTGGGTTGTTTGTTTTGAGTGTGGTTGCAATGGTCACAATGGTCGCAATTGTCACAATGGTTGCAATGGTGAGTTGTGGGTTTTGGGATTTGGGTGTGTGTTCGGTTAGAAACCCTGCCGAATGTACCCTGCCCGTCCGGTCAGGCGGGCGGACTTTTCTGTTCTGCCCGGGATTGTTGAATATGTCCGATTAAAAACCGGACTTTTCTATCCCGCCCATTATTATTAAAAGAGGCTGTCTAAAAAGTCCATTAGTTTTTATTTCTCGCAGATTAACGCAGATTTCAGCGCTGATTTACGCAAAAGTAATTAGCTGGAAATTAGCACTCTGCGAAAATCTGCGAATTGATCTGCGAATATCTGAGAGAAGCCTTTAAAGACTTTTTAGACAGCCTCCAACTTTTCCACTTTCGCACCTTCCCACGTTCCCAACTTCATACCTTCGCACCTTTACTCTTCCTTAGCCATAGCCTCAGCCTTAGCCTTATATAACCGAAAACTGAAAACTATTCCACGATCATTTTCCCCCTGAAGATCTTTTCTCCCACAACCTCAACCGAATAATAACCGGCCTTCAGGTTGCTGCGTTCAATGATAACCTGTTCTACTGTTATCTCACCGATCATCATTACCACTTTGCCAGCCAGGTCTCTGACAACCAGTTTATATTCCGAATGTGCCGGATTTGTGAATCGGATGGTTGTATAATCGTTAAAAGGATTGGGGTAGATCATCAGGCTTTCAGTTGATCTGAGGCCAATTCCCTCAACAACCTGCAGGCGGTTATCCTCCAGGTTCGACATAGAGTGGCTGTATGGGCCTGATTCGGCTTTGGCGGAACCTGTCGGGTAACAAGGATTGGCTTTCACTCCTGCAACGCGGTAGTAATATCTGTATTTCAGAGCATTGTTATCTTTGTCTTTGTATACCCTGAGATCAGCAGATATTTCATTGAGTTTGGTAAGGGCTGTGGAATCTGATCCCCTGTAGATTTCATAGGTCAGGAATTCCATTTCAGAACCTTCAACCACATATGATTCCCATTCAAGGTTCACGCCGTCATCCGTCCCGGTGTATTGGAGGAAAAGGGGACGGTGATAAGGTGTTACCTTAATATCGGATTCATTGTTGCAGGTATCGACAGCTGTAATCTTATAGACCCACTGGCGTTGTTCAGGATCAGCAACGGTATCTTTGAATATGCTGAGGTTATCATAAGGAACTTCGCCGATCATTTCATATACTCCTACAACATTGGTCTGCCTGTAGATTCTATAGAGGATTGTTCCCATATCCGGGGTTTTCTCCCAGATGATTAAATTTTTACCTGAATTAAGATCAATTGTGATCAGGCAGATTTGTTCCTGGTCATAGGGTTTGGCGAAATTTACCGATACAGTATCCCTTGCATTACATCCATTTTCATCAGTGATAGTTACGATATACTCACCCTCTTGAGTGACCGGTAATGTTTGACCAGTAGAATTCCCTGGAGTCCAGAGATACTGGCTGAATCCTGGTCCGGCATCAAGGATAACCTCTTCATTAAGACATGTATAAATGTCCTCACCAATACTGACAGTGGGTGTTTCATAAATAGTTATCGGATTCGTTCCTTTCAGCGATAATTCACCAATTTCATTTACTGCATACGCATAATATGTTCCAGGGATTAAATTACTGACAGGTATCTGATAATCAGTATTGGCTGCA
>CAZGOR010000016.1:19461-22574 GCA_964527875.1 uncultured Bacteroides sp.
ACAGCACTGCTGCATCCAGTTCTGCTTGTGTGGATTGTGGTTCTCCAACAAGGATGATGTATAGTTTTCCATTATCGGTACTGCTTTGTGCAATAATGGTATAATCCTCGTTGTTACAACCAGTTTGTGAAGCTGCTGTAACTACCGGGATGCCTTCTGAATCAAGGTTTGAAGTCGGCAATGAACGAAATGACTGGGATGTTGCTGCACGGCGAACGATTATGTTATTTAGTCCCGAAGCATCAACTTCAGTAATGACACTATAAATCGGATCCCAGTTTATACCACCATCGACAGAATATTCATAACCATCGGCTGTAGTAACTTGTGAACCTGTGCCATCAGATGATTTCATGAATGTTGCTGTGGTTGAATTTTTATCTGAAAGTGATACAACAGGGATATTTGGCCTGGGAGGCACATCCAGGTGCTGAATATTACTGCAGAATGATGATGTTGTTGATTTTGTACGAAAATAGAGATCCGTAGCGGGAATAATATCAATTTTTGATCCTGTCCCATTGATCGCATCCGACATATCTGAATTTGTTGAATATTCATCAGTTTCAGGCACAACGCCTGTGGTTGTCTCATTTATATATTCAATCGTATAGTCCGTTATTGGCGGTCGGGAAGGAACCGTGAGGTGCTGAATTTCACCTGAAAATGAAGATACGGTTGATTTTGCCCGAAAATATAAATCCGTCCCAGGTGTAAGCTGAAGTTTATTACCTCCACCTGAAACAGCACTGGTCATGCCGGAATAAACGGAATACTCATCTGTAACAGCTACATTTTCCGCAGTAGTTTCAGTAACAAAGTCAATCGTATAATTGGTGATTGCGGGACGTAAAGGAACATCCAGTGTTTGTACTTCAGAGGCGAAGCTGAAAAATGTTGGTTTCACCCTGAAAAAAACATCAGTGCCGGGAGTCAGGGATAAATAGGTACCCAGTCCGCTGGAATTAGGTGTTGTGAAATTATTATCCGTATTGTATTCAACAGAATTCAGAACAGCTTCCTGGGTTCTTTCATTCATATAATCGATCGTATAGTTGGGTGTGGCAGGCCGTGAGGGTGGTTCTATGGTTTGGATAAATCCTGCGAATGATGATAATGTAGCTTTTGTTCTCAAGTAAATGTTTGTTCCCGGTGTTAATGAGATTTTAACTCCTGTACCGGTTGTTGGATCTGTCATTTCTGAATTTGCAGAGTATTCCACTGTTGACGGAACAATCTCATTTGTGGTTTCAGCGGTGTAGTCAGTTGTAAAGTTCACCACAGCAGGCCTTGCTGGAACGACCAGGTGTTGGATTTCACCGGAAAATGATGATGATGTTACTTTCTTCCTGAAATACAAATCGGTACCAGGTGTTAATGGGATAATAGCTCCTGTACCGGATACTGCACCAGCCATGTTTGCGAATGTAGAATATTCATCAGCAGACTCCACATTTTCAGCTGTTGTTTCAGTTGAATAATCAATTGTATAGTTTGGTGTTGAAGGTCTGGAAGGCACAGTCAGGGTCTGTACATTTGACATAAAACTGGATGATGTAGCTTTTACCCTGAAATAAACATTTTCACCGGGTGTAAGTGTTAATGTTGTGCCCATACCAATGGAATTGGGTGTTGAAAAGTTATTGTCCGTGTTATATTCAACAGAGTTTGGTACCGCCTCATTCGTTTTTTCATTTGCGTAATTGATTGTGAAACTGGGAGTAGCAGGACGATCCGACACAATAAGTTCCTGCACCTGAGAAGGCAACGTTGTTGTAGTTGCTTTATACCTGAAATAAACATTTGTTCCCGGTGTCAGGGAAATCTTAGTACTTGCCCCGGTAGAATTTGAAGTTGAAAAATTGTTATCAGTATTATATTCAACGGTGGATGGTATTGTTTCAACAGTTTCTTCATTTGTATAGTCAATTGAATAAGATGGTGCCGTCGCAGGATCGGCTATAGTGGCAACAAGTCTGTAATTACCCTCCTGATTTATTCCATGTACATATACTTTACCCGGATCATAGGTTACATCTGTTGATCCTGCTGTGCATGCATACCAATCTCCATCCACACCATCTGTTGAGTTCAAGCTGTATTCCATAAAAGTAGTTGTAGAATTTAATTTCCCGTTTGCTACATCTATTGTGATAGCTGACAAATCAGTGAAGGTACATTGAGAAGCAGGATTCCCTGATACCTCAATATTGGCATATTTTTCTGTTCCCGTGGAGCCTATATATTCACATATCATAACTTTATATACTTCACTTTCTGTAAGCCCAGTAACAGTAACATTATTTCCGCTTCCGTTATATACCGTGTACCAGCCTCCATAAGTAGCTGAACCATTACCATAAATAGGATCTGCTGTATATGTTACTTTATCGATTGGTTTTGGATTCTGATTTGGATTGGCAGAAGCCGCAATGAATAATACTCTTTTGTCTCCATTGCCAATTGTCCATTGTATTGTAAACCTGTCTGCAAGAATGTTGCTGAATGTTATATTACTTGACTGCGTGTATGGTTTGAAAACGTATGCTTTACCAACATTAAAATTATATTTATACGCACCGCTCAAACAGAATTCATCAGTAATTCCCACTGAGAAACCAAATTGGGCACCTTCATAGGGATCATTCCCGATGATCTTGGTTACTTCTCTCCAATTATCTGCTCCGCCATAATCTTTTCCGAAAATGTAAGCTGCACCGGAGTAGTCACCTTTGGACTGTCCATATAAATTATCATCCTCATATGGTGCACCGGCAATTACGTAATTATTAGAAATGCTAACACTATATCCAAACCAGTCAGACATTTCACCATCACTGGATTCTATTTTCTTAACCTGTCCCCAATTGTTTGCGCCGCCCTGGTCCTGGTAATAAATATATGCTGATCCGGAAGAAGTATTATGATAAGCTCCGGCAATGGCCATATTTCCTGATATATCAACAGAACATCCGAATTCATCATTTGTACCTATCAGATCTGATGGCTTTATTTTTTTGACTTGCCCCCAGTTGTTTGATCCCCCCTGATTTCTATTAAATATATATATGGCGCCACCCCCTCCATAAGCGTCATCATCTGTATTTGCACCT
>CAZGOR010000017.1:0-22563 GCA_964527875.1 uncultured Bacteroides sp.
CATGATTTCATGTGTGCCTGAGTTATATTTTCGGAGATCAGTTATTGTGAAATCGTAAGAATATCCAATATGTATCTTATTATCATATGTATAACCGATAAGAAGTGAAAGGGCGTCTTTTGTTCTTACTGAGAGACCCAACCATACCATATCCTGATAAATTGCACGTGTGTTCAGATCAAGCTGTATCTGTTTTGGTGCAGTACCCTTGATCATTGCTGATGGTTCAATTTTAAAGTCATCATTGATCACAAAAAGATAGCCTCCTGTGAGATAAAAATGGGCTTTCAGTTTGTTTAATCCGGTCTTTTGTTCATATAATTTAACTTTTGTATTGATCAACTGAGATGTTGAAAACCCGGCATAATAATTGTCACCATAAAGGTAAACGCCCAGATTAGCGTCGGGTACGACACTGGAATAGATTGCTTCCTCGAGGGCCTGGTCGATGGGATCTTTGAGATTTATTTGAGTACCATCGACCCTATACTGCATGATACCAACTGAAACGCCCATTGATAATCTGATATCATCGGTAATCCCAACATTATAGGCATAGGAACCGGTAGCGCCTGCTTTGCTTGTCGGTCCGGTCACGTCATAATAGATATAGCCACCGTATCCCATGGGGAGTTCCCGGTGCGGTCCATAGTAGCTTATGGAATTTGTCAGTGGGGGGTCTGCAATACCCACCCACTGAAACCTGTGGTTTGAACGAATCTGGAAGAAAGGATCAATTCCTGCAACAGCCGGGTTGTAAACAAATGTGTTGAACATATACTGGGTGTACATGGGCGATTGCTGTGCCATGGCTCTATTTGGGAAAAGAACGTATCCAATAAATAATATGATAATGATTCTTTTCATTTTATCTGACAATGGTCACATGTCCTGTGATCGGTTTTGATCCGTCATTCAGTTGAATAACATAATAATATGTTCCAATCGGAACATCTTTACCTTTATATGTACCATCCCATCTCTTTTCACTGGCATAACCCTTGGAGCTGAATACCTGTGCTCCCCACCTGTTATATACTTCAACAGTGATATTTGGATAATATATTACGTTGTCAATATCCCAGAAATCGTTGATGCCATCACCATTTGGAGTGAAACCGCTGTAAATGATCAGATTCCCGGCAGTGGTGATGGTTAGGGAATCACTTTCAGAACATCCGTACGTGCTGATTCCTGTTACATGGTAAACCATGTTTTCAGAAACAAGGAGTGATGGTGTTGGACTCGTGGGATCATCAAGACCTTCCTGCGGTACCCATGAATAAGTTTCAAACGGTCCACCTGAAACGTTTAGCTGGATCGTTTGTCCGGTGGCCACTGTGGTGTCATTCCCTGCATCAATACCCAGCAATGGATAGACACCGATGGTTACTGAATCTATGTCATAGCATCCTGCCGGTTCAGTTGCTGTAAGCGTATAAGTGATATCTTCGGTTATAGTTGCGACAGGATTGGCTATAATAGGATTGTTCAATCCGGTCTCAGGCTGCCAGAAATAATTTGTTCCCCCCAACCCGTTAAGGATAACCTGTTTGCCAGGACAAACGGTAGTGTCATTGCCGGCATCTGCAGTAATTGAAACATTGGCAGCAACAATAAAAGTGTCCTGGTAAATGCAGTTATTTGCATCTGTGATGGTAACAGAATAGGAACCTTCTTCCAGATTTGTTATATCTTTTGTTGTCGAGTCATTTGACCACAGATAGGTATAATCAGGAGTGCCACCTGAAACACTCAGGATGACTGATCCATCATATGTATGACGGTTGCATGTGGCATTTGTAATTGTTGGTGTTACAGTTAAAGGTGGGGGTTCTGTGATGATTACGGTATCCTTGAAAATTCTGTGATTTTCATCAGTTACATAGATAGGATAGGTTGCCGCAGGGAGATCTGTAAAACTGCCGTCAGTAAAGAAGGTTGTACCACCATCAATTGAATATTGTACAATTCCTGTTCCGTTAATGGAAATAAGTGTAATGGTTCCGATATTCTGCCCATAGCAGTCAATCATAGAATAGCTGACGTCGATTTCAAGCAATGGAACAGCATCGAGGGTCACTGTTTCTTCGTAGACACAGTTATTTTCATCTCTTACAACCACAGGATAATCTCCGGGCCACAGGCTGAGGAAAGCAGTATCGGCCTGATACGGGCCGGCAGTTCCGCTAATGGAATATTCAAGGTTACCGGTACCTCCTGAGGCAGAAATATGTATTGATCCGGGTTCTCCATTGATCGACTGGATCATGGTTATATCAGCGGTAATCTGTTCAGGCTGGTTTATTGTAAGTATGTTGCTTTTAGCTGAGCAACCGGCTGTATCGCTTGCAATAACAGTGTAATTTCCGACAGGAAGATTATTGAAATCACCGGATGACTGCCAGGTGATAGAGTCGATTGAGTAGGTGAGAGAACCCCATCCACCCGAAGCAGAAACATTTACCGAACCTGTGCTGTCGCCATAACATGTAGCCACGTCTGCTGCTGATTCCGAATCTATGATTATTTCAGGCGGTTCGGAAAGCAACAGGGTATCTCCCTGAACCGTACATCCACCCGAATCTTTGATGACTACGTAGTAAGTCGTTGGAGATAATCCGGTAAAAAGAAAGGTTGTGTCATAATCCGTTCCGTTGTTTATAGAGTAGTTAAATGGAGCATAACCTCCTGAACCATAGATATTAATCTGACCGTTATTCATGCCGTAGCAGGTTATTTCAACCAATGTGACAGAATCGATCAATAACTGTTCCGGTTCATCCACCAGTATTGGGGGTGTTGTATATGACGGGCAGCCATTGGCATCATCAATGATCATAGTATATGTGCCCGGTGTAAGATTTTCAAAGACACCTGTTCCATTGGAAACTGACCCCGGATTCAGGGTGTATGTATAAGGTGCCGTTCCACCTGATCCTGCAACAGTAATGGAGCCATCAGTATATCCCTTACAGGTGACAGGAATAACGTCAATTGATGATGTTGAAATTGTATCCGGTTGATTAATGATGAGGAGCGTATCTAACGTACAATCATTTTTATCTTTAATGGTAACAGTATAATTGCCTCCGGGAAGGTCTGAATAGGAGGTTGTAGCCTCATATGGCCCACCATCCAGAGAATATTCGAGTGCTCCTGTACCTCCTGATGCAGTTACATCAATGCTTCCGGTACTATCCCCATAACACCCGGATATATGGGTAAGAGTTACAGCATCGACCACAATGGGAGGAGGACTGTTAATGGCAATAGTTGTATCTTTCCGGCATGCATTGGCATCAGTAATTTCAAGCAGGTGTGGTCCGGCACCCACATCAGTAAATACACCTGTTAAATTATTATCCGATCCGTCAAGTGTATATGTGATTGGCGAAACACCACCAGAAGCTTCAATGGCAATCTGACCTTCCTCGCTATATGAACAGGAAGTAATATCAAGTTGTGTATAGGAGGAGATGATGATCTCGGCAGGTTGTCCGACAACAAGTTTGCTGCCCTCATCGATACAGCCATTCTGGTCTTTGGCAAAAACATAGTAATTACCAGCCGGAAGATTGCTGAAAAAGTTGGAGGTGGAATATGTATAACCGCTGTCAATAGAAAATTCAAGAGGACTGGTACCACCAACTGCAGTAATAGATATGGTCGCATTACTGTCGCCATAACATTTATTATTGGAATCGTCTTTTATCTCGGTATTAATTCTAAGCTCAGTGGGCTGTTTAATGGTTATGGTATCTGACACCTGGCAGGAATTGGCATCACGAACGTAAATGGTATATAAAGCAGGGGGAAGATTTTTAAAGCTGCTATCGGGATTGATAGTGATGAAATTATTCTTCGAATATTCGTATGGACGGGTACCCCCTGAGACAATAGCGGTTATGGTACCATTATTATCATTAAAACAGGATATATCTGTTTTAGTAAGTGAAACCTGCAGGAGTGCCGGCTGGGTGATCGTATCAAGAGGTGTATAGTTTTCTGAACAACCATTAACATCAATGATTGAAAGGTTGTATTCACCTGCTATTAATCCGCTTATGTCTTTACTGGATGATGAATAACCACCCGGACCTGTCCAGGAAAATGTGAAAGGAGCTGTACCGCCGGAAACGGTAATATCTATTTTCCCGTCTGTATCACCATAACAGCTGAGAGCCAGTTTGGATGTGGGATCGACAGCCACACTGATTGCAGGAGGTTCATCAATGGTTTGGGTTGGAATTGTTGCAATACAACCATTTGATCCGGTGACCACTAGGTCATAGTCCCCCTTATCAAGTCCTGTGATATCTTCTTTTGTGGAAGTATATCCACCGGGCCCAGACCAGGCAAAATCGTATGGAGAGATACCACCTGTAACGGTTACATAAACAGCACCATTTGTATCACCGAAGCAGGTAATATCTGATAGAGAATCCACTGTAACGGTTAACAAAGCAGGTTCAGTAATCGTAACCGGCCCAAGGTTAAATTTACAACCATTGCCATCGGTAATTTCCAGGTTATAATCACCGGCTTCAAGATTGGTGATATCTTCGTCGGCTGCAGTATATGATTCAGGTCCTGACCATGAATAGTTATAGGGAAGGGTTCCTCCGGATGCAGTGACGTATATGGCACCATCCCCGTCGCCGAAACATGTTATGTTAAAACTTGAATCAAGAATTGCGTCAAGTACTGGCGGTTCTGTTATAGTATCAGGTCCATGATCTACAGAACATAGGGTTGCGTCAGTTACGGTGAGAGTGTAAATTCCTGCGAACAGGCTATCAATATCCTGTTCATCGGAAGCAAAGGAGCCCGTACCTATCCAGGAATAAGTATATCCAGGCACACCTCCGGCAACAGATATTTCAATGACACCATTATCACCACCATTGCAGGAGACGTTTGTAATAAGATCGGTTGTGATAATGATTTCTGCAGGTTCCGAGATCGTAACCGGTCCAAGGTTATCCGTACAACCATGAGCATCGGTTACTGTAAGGTTATAATCGCCCGGTTTCAGTTCTTTGATATCATCTGAGGAAGAAGTATAACCTGAAGGACCTGTCCAGGAGTAGGTATATGGTAATGTTCCTCTTCTTGTTGTAACATAGATAGCACCATCTTTAGCTCCATAACAACTGATATCTGTAAGTGAATCCTCTGTAACTAATAGTACTAAGGGTTCTGTAATCGTTAATGGTCCCAGATTCAGGTTGCATCCATTGGTATCTGATAAAACAAGGTTATAATCACCCGGAGCCAGGTTGCTGATATCTTCATCGGTTGAGGTGTATGAATCCGGGCCTGTCCAGGCATAAGAATAGGGCGGGGTGCCACCGCTGGGAGTGATTCCAATCGACCCGTCATCATCCCCATTGCAGGTTACATGAATGATGGAGTCAATATTTATTGCAAGCCATTCGGGTTGTTTAACTGTATCTGGCCCATGAGTGGCATTGCAGCCATTGGCATCATTAAGAGTGAGGTTGTATATTCCTGCACTGAGGTTGGTTATATCCTCATCGGAAGAACTGAAAAGCCCCGGACCTGTCCAGGCAAAACCATAAGGAGATGTACCACCCGTTACAGTGATATAAACCGCACCATCAGAGTCGCCGAAACAAGATACATGGGTGATGGAATCAGTTGTAATGCTGATCAGATCAGGTTCAGTAATGTCGATGGTACTGTCGGCAGTGCATCCGTTTACATCAGTAACTTCAACAGTATATGAACCGGCAAATAAGCCGGAAACATCTTTAGTCGTTGGTCCATGGCTCCATGAAAATGTATATGTAGGGGTACCTCCTGAAGGAGTGATATCTATTGAACCGTCATTACCTCCTTTACAGCTTACATGTGTTTCAGTATGGGCGATTGTAATGAGAAGTGGTTCGGTAATTTCAATGGTACTATCCGCAGTACATCCGTTTGCATCGGTAACGGTAACTGAATAGAAACCGGCAGATAATCCGGAGACATCCTCTGTAATCGGACCGTGATCCCAGGAAAAAGAATAGCCAAGCGTTCCACCACCCGGGGTAATATCTATAGATCCGTCACTGAGGCCATTGCAACTTACATGAGTTTCAGAATGAGCTATTGTGAGGGGAGGAGGTTCGCTAACAGTAAATGTACTATCCTGGGTACATAAGTTAGCATCATAAACTGTAACGGTGTAATCACCGGCGCTCAATACGGAGACATCTTCTGTTGTAGCACTGGTGCTCCATAAGAAAGTATAGGGTGGATTGCTGCCGGAGGGTGTAATATCTATTGATCCGTTGTTGCCACCGTTGCATTTGACATCAGTGATGACTCTGTCGATTTGAATAGGTGTAGGTTCACTGATCGAAAATGTACTATCCTGTGTACATCCTTTTGTATCGGTAACGACAACTCTATAAGAATCGGCAGACAATCCGGAGACATTCTGGGTTGTGGGTCCGTGATCCCAGGCATAAGTATAACCGGGAGTCCCGCCGGCAGGAGTAATATTTATCGATCCATCATTTCCACCATTACATTTTACGTGTGTTTCAGTATGGCCAATACTGATGGTATTTAAAGGTTCAGTAATGTCGATGGTACTGTCGGCAGTGCATCCGTTTACATCAGTAACTTCAACAGTATATGAACCGGCAAATAAGCCGGAAACATCTTTAGTCGTTGGTCCATGGCTCCATGAAAATGTATATGTAGGGGTACCTCCTGAAGGAGTGATATCTATTGAACCGTCATTACCTCCTTTACAGCTTACATGTGTTTCAGTATGGGCGATTGTAATGAGAAGTGGTTCGGTAATTTCAATGGTACTATCCGCAGTACATCCGTTTGCATCGGTAACGGTAACTGAATAGAAACCGGCAGATAATCCGGAGACATCCTCTGTAATCGGACCGTGATCCCAGGAAAAAGAATAGCCAAGCGTTCCACCACCCGGGGTAATATCTATAGATCCGTCACTGAGGCCATTGCAACTTACATGAGTTTCAGAATGAGCTATTGTGAGGGGAGGAGGTTCGCTAACAGTAAATGTACTATCCTGGGTACATAAGTTAGCATCATAAACTGTAACGGTGTAATCACCGGCGCTCAATACGGAGACATCTTCTGTTGTAGCACTGGTGCTCCATAAGAAAGTATAGGGTGGATTGCTGCCGGAGGGTGTAATATCTATTGATCCGTTGTTGCCACCGTTGCATTTGACATCAGTGATGACTCTGTCGATTTGAATAGGTGTAGGTTCACTGATCGAAAATGTACTATCCTGTGTACATCCTTTTGTATCGGTAACGACAACTCTATAAGAATCGGCAGACAATCCGGAGACATTCTGGGTTGTGGGTCCGTGATCCCAGGCATAAGTATAACCGGGAGTCCCGCCGGCAGGAGTAATATCTATCGATCCATCATTTCCGCCATTACAGCTTACATGTGTGTCGGTATGGTCAATGCTGATGGCATTAAGCGGTTCAGTAATGTCAATAGTGCTGTCGGCAGTGCATCCGTTGGCATCGGTAACGATAACCGAATAAGAACCGGCAATAAGACCTGATACATCTTCAGTCGTTGGACCATGACTCCATGCAAATGTATATGAAGGAGTACCTCCTAAAGGAGTGATATCTATTGAACCGTCATTCCCTCCTTTACAGCTTACATGTGTTTCGGAATGGTCGATTGTGATAAGAAGTGGTTCGGTAATAGTCACAGGATTGCCTGAATAACTTTTCGAACAGTCGTAGTCATCCTTTATAAAAATGTAGTAATCTCCGGGTGCTAACAATGCAAAGCTGTTTGAAGCCTGGTAAGAATACCCGCTGTCAATAGAATAATACAGGGATCCAAAACCCCCAAATGCAGTGATATCTATCATACCATCATCGTTGTTGTTGCAGGTCACATCTGTTTTTGAAACATCAATAATGATAATATTATCAGTTTGTGTGATGGTAAATGATTTTATATCATAATCCCCATCATCATCCGTTACAACTATCCAATAATTACCAGGTGCAAGATCTGTGATTATACTATCAGGCCCTTCTTTTATAACAGTAAAGTAATCATCATATCTCCACGAATAAGTAAAGGGATATGTTCCATTATCAATCTGTGTAACAACTGCGGAACCATTGTTTTTACCATAACAAGACTTATAAGGAGTAACTGTGATATCAATTAAGGGATTAAAAGGCTTGTTTGAAAATGAATTTGTAAATTCTTGGTCAGGATGGGTTATTGAAGTTCTTGTTTTTTCAAGAATCGGATCATGATCAAATAGATAAATATCAGCAAAAATAATATTTTGAGGTAGCAAATATAATAATACCAGAACTATATGAAAATAAGCAATTTTCATCCAGACTGAAACTTAGGTTAACGGACCCGGTTTTTCACTAATATCAATTCAGCTTTCATTTTCTCTTTGTAAATGACTAAGAATTAGAGTCTGTTTTCTATTCTCCGGACTCACCCTCTGCCCCCTCTCAAGAGAGTGTGGGGGAATTAAAAAGGGAGTGAGTCCGCAATACCATGCTCTATACTTACTCCACGAACTTAACAAAAACCATTTTCTAAGGTTGTGATCCATCCATTTGCTGAAAAAAAACAACTTATGTGGGGTTAAAACCCCATCATTATTACTTTTTGGAGTGGACTCAAATATAATTTATATAAAATCAACTATTTTCAGTAAAACCAGCACGAATATTAAATATCTTATTCCAAAGTTAAAGAATTGGTTACCCTTATATATCAGGATTTTATTCACATTACCGATATTCAGATTATTCTTAACTGATAAAGTTATTCAGTTATTTTTCTTAATTCATTGAAAATCAATGATTAAAGTTAACAAATGCAGGTGATTTAAATCACCGGTGTATTTTTAATCAATGTTGATTATTCATTGTGTAACCAGCCACGAATTCACGAATTTTAGACGAATTAAATCAACAATATTGTTTTAGCCATACAATTAAAAAATAGCAAATTATTGTTTATTAGACTTTTAAAACAATGGAATGGTTGCATGTAATAATTTTCTGGTGTCATGTCAAAAATTGGATTATCTGTACTAATGAAATTTCTATTGAATATTAAACGATTAGCACTTTTTCCTTTTCCCTTTTTACTGGTTCACATCCAGGAACTTTCTGGAGATATACCTGACAGGATACCATGCGGCAAGGAATCCAATAAGAAGGACAGTAATGAAAATTTTAAGCACATCGGAAAGTTTATAGATTACCGGGTAGGCATCGATGATAAAGGAGCCTGAGCTATCGAGTTTGATCAAGCCGTATTCTGCCTGCATCCAGGCAATCAGGGAACCAATGATCAGGCCAATGATCGCCCCTAAAATGGATATCATCCAACCCTCCAGCAGAAAAATCTTCCGGATTAACTGGTTGGATGCCCCCAGGCTTTGTAATGTATTGATATCTTCTTTTTTATCAAGGATCAGCATGGTCAGTGACCCTATAATATTGAATGAGGCAACGATCAGGATGAATGTCAGGATGAAAAAAATTGCCCATTTCTCGGATCTCATGATCCTGTAAAACAATTCATTTTGTTCATTTCTGTTTTGAACCCGGAATGCATCACCAAGAATTGACCGGATTTCCTCCTGCACTATATGATGATCAGCATCAGGATGTAATTTTAATTCAACAGCACTGACTTCATCACTATATCCAAGCAGATCCCGGGCAAATGATATTGGAACGATGACATATTTGATATTATGTTCCTGTTCAATACTGAAGATGCCTGAAGGGAAAATAAATTTTCGGTTAATGGCTTGTTCCGGGTATATTGAAACATTCCCTTTTCTTTTTATAGAATATATATTAAGGGGGTTAAGGAAATTTAACCCGATGCCCAGGTAATATGCAACCCCCTGACCAACAACAACATATGGACGATGATTTGTATCCATCAGTTTAAAGTCTCCTTCCACGATCATTGTATCAATTCCGGTAACCTCTTCGTATTTGTCATCTACTCCCTTTAAGGTTGCTATATATTGCCTGTCGGCATACCGGAGCAATACATTTTCTTCCAGAACTCCGGAAAAATACTGTACTCCGCCGAGGTTTTTGACTTTTTTAAATTCCAGTGTAGATGGTGAGAATGTTTTTCCTTCGGAGAGGGATATTTTGATCTCCGGGTCAAAAGTACTGTACAGTGCTTTGATCAGTTCGTCGAATCCATTAAAGACAGATAATACAATGATCAGGGCCATGGTTCCTACAGCAATACCAACGACCGAGATACCGGAAATGATGTTTATCACGTTTTGGGACTTCTTTGCAAAAAGATATCTTTTTGCTATGTAAAACGGCAGGTTCATTTTATTTGTAAGCTTTCACGATTAATCCTGTTCCTGATTTATGATTCATATGAACATCCAAAAGATTAAATAAAAGGGCAAAAGGGAAAGTCAGAATGTAATAAAAAGGCAGTAATATATAGAATAATTTCGATTGGTTAAGTAAGACAATCGGGTATTTCATGGAAATCTTCCAGGCAATCTTTCCCGGTGTTCCATATGAATACCTTGAGACAATTTCTAAAAAGCCCGCAGATCTCAGTTTTTCTTCAATTTCCACTATATTGTATCCATTCCTTACATGTTCTTCTATGAATGATTCATCATCTTCATTATGAACATCAGAACCACCCTTGTCAGAGGGAGTAGAGATCAATAACGTGCCACCATGCCGGAGTGCCATCATATAATTCCTGAATACTTTTACATCTTCTTTTATATGCTCCATTACATCAACACACAGGATTAATTGATATGCCTCATGTTCATTGAAATCTGTAAGATCTGATACTTCAAAACTGACCCGGTGATTTCGGCCTATTTCCTTAAAAAAGTTATTGCAGTCTTCAATCTGTTCAGATTTAATGTCGACCCCCCTGATTTGCCATTTCTCCGATAAACTTGCCATATAATAGCTATATTGTCCAAATCCGGAACCGGCATCCAGGATATACATGGTGCCCGGATTCTGATCCCTGAATTTTCTTAATTCTTTTTTTATATACCAGGCTCTGAGCAACAGCAGATTGAGCAGACGGTAAAACAGGATTCTCAGCCAGGGAGAACGGTTAAAAAAGATACCAAGCCTTTTTTTTATCGGATCATATTGCATGATAGGATTATTTTTTCAGCAATCTTTCAATGTTTTCAATATAATTGAGGGAATCATCGATCAGGAAGACAAGTTCAGGTACAACCCGGAGTTGGTGCCTGATCCTGTTGCCAAGCTCCCGCCTCAGCCGGGATGCGTTTTCATGAACTTCAAACAAAGGATCTTTATCTTTATCCATGGGAAAGACGGATAAATAAATCCTGGCAAGACCCAGATCTGGTGTGATTCTTACCACAGTTACCGAGATTATCTTACCTGCAAAAAGAATCCTGCTTTCGCGCTGGAAAATATCCCCAAGTTCTTTCTGAATCAAACGTGCGACTTTATTTTGCCTGGTTGAAGTCATGTTTTGAAATTTGATGTAAAATTAGGATTTTTAAATAAACTATCCGTTGTAAACCGATCTCTTTGAATTTATTAAAACCTAATGAGGAATAATAAATACTTTTATTTATTTCTCGCACCTGCCTGCCGAAGTACTTACGCTTGTGCTGAGGCTTCAGGTAGGCGCACGGCACGCAGGCAGGGATTTTCGCAGATAAAACGCAAATTATCGCAGATTCCTGATGCTTATAGATTATCAGATCAGCGAAAATCTGTGGCAGAATCTGCGTAAATGTGCAAGAACCTTTATCTCAAATAAAAATTAACACGTATGCATTCTTGTCTTATTGTAAATGTTTTATAACTAAATTATCATTGTCTGGTTATTCTTTACACAACAATTGTTAGTTTTGTATTTCAAGGGACAAAAACTGATATATAAAAATGGAAACGGTTCTGAGCGGGATTCGGTCAACGGGTAATCTTCACCTGGGAAATTATTTCGGTGCTGTAAGAAATTTTGTCAGGATGCAGCATGATTACAAATGTTTTTTCTTTGTTGCCGATCTTCATTCCCTGACAACTTATCCTACGCCGGATGATTTACATGGAAATATAAAACAGGTTCTGGCGGAATATCTCGCGTCAGGGATAGATCCTGAAATAGCAACATTATATATTCAGAGTGATGTGCCGGAAATTCCACAGCTTTATTTATTACTGAATATGAATGCCTATGTTGGAGAACTGGAACGTACAACAACCTTTAAGGAAAAGGTCCGTTCCCAGCCCAACAATGTGAATGCAGGGTTGTTAACTTATCCTGTATTGATGGCAACGGATATCATCATTCATAAGGCAAATAAGGTCCCGGTGGGAAAAGACCAGGAACAGAATCTTGAAATGACCAGGAAATTTGCCAGAAGGTTCAATACGATTTATGGAGTTGATTATTTTCCGCTTCCCGAACCTTACAATTTCGGAAAGGACCTGATAAAGATCCCGGGACTTGATGGTACCGGCAAAATGGGTAAGACAGAGGGGAACGGTATTTTCCTGGCAGATGAACCTGATCTGATCAGGAATAAGGTTATGCGTGCAGTCACTGATGCCGGCCCGGCTAAACCAAACCAGAAAATGTCTGAATCGGTAAAAAATTTATTTACCATATTGGGAGTTGTTTCTTCAGAGGATACTTACAATTATTTCATCGAACAATATAATACTTGCAAGATCCGCTATAATGAACTGAAAAAACAACTCGCGGAGGATATTATTAGTTTAACCTCACCGATCAGGGAACAGATACTTGAAATTTCTTCAAATGATGAGTATCTCGGTAAGGTGGTGAAATTGGGTACCGAAAAAGCCCGGGCAAGTGCATCACAAACCCTACGTGATGTAAGGGAAATTATAGGCTACAGGTCTTTCTGATAATAAAAAAACCGGGTCTTTGCCCGGTGCCCTGAAAGTGTACCCTTCAGGTATATGCTGGATGAACTGTCATTTAACAAAGTGCAAAACCTGTGCCAAACAGCATTGAATTAACTTATAACGCCCAATTTATTTCTTTTTTCCCCTGTTTTTTTAATATTTCATTCGTTTTTGAAAAGTGTCTGCAACCAAAAAATCCTGCATTGGCAGAATAAGGTGAAGGGTGAGCGGCTTTCAGTGTATGATGTTTTGATGTATCGATCAGGTATTCTTTTGCCTGTGCAAATTTGCCCCAGAGCAGGAAAACGAGATCTTTCTTTTCCTCCGATAATTTTCTGATCACAGTATCCGTGAATATTTCCCATCCTTTGTTCTGGTGTGAACCGGGTTGGTTTGCCCTTACCGTAAGGGTAGCATTTAAAAGCAGCACTCCCTGTTCAGCCCAGGCCTGCAGGTTGCCGTGATCCGGTAAAGGTATACCCAGATCATCACGGATCTCTTTAAAAATATTAATTAATGAGGGAGGCGGTGTGATCCTGGGAGGTACAGAAAAACATAATCCGTATGCCTGACCTTTGCCATGGTATGGATCCTGTCCAAGAATAACAACTTTTACTGATTCAAATGGCGTCATATCAAAAGCTGCAAAGATCCTGGGACCAGGGGGATAAATGGTATAGTGTTTTTTTTCGTCAGCCAGAAATTGCTTCAGAATAATAAAATAAGGCATATTAAACTCATCGATCAGCACATTTTTCCAGCTTTCATCTATTTTAGGATCAATCTTTTGTGTTTCCATATATATTTTGTAATAACTTATTCATTTTTAGCCTGATCCCGACTTGTCGGGATTGGAATAATGGGTACTAATGATATACTAATCCTGTATATTCCATTATTCCTTAATACCGGGCTATTGAAATTATTCATATTCAGCACTTCAGAAGTCAACTTTATTTCGTACTGATGTTAATTTATATATCCCTGAAAGATATTTACCGATACTAAAGCAATTATGAATAAAAATAAAAAAATTATGGTGTGATTCAGACAGGATCCCTTCAATACTTGTCATGAGCATAAAAAATATTAACAGCAATTGCAGATATGGATTTAAGAAAAGATGTTAATGATTTAATATAAATTAAAAAATGTTGATGTGTGTCAAGGTTTATAAGCATATGAAATCTAAAACGTTATAAAAGAATATATTTAGTTTAGTCAATAATACATACAATTATTTCAAGCAGTTTCACCGGAATTGCAGGATAATTGCTAACAATGATAAACCGGGAAATCTCCTATTATTCTTTTAATTTTGAAAGTTTATGTCGGATGCATACCTGCTATAATTATATGATCAGAAAAATATTTATATGGATCATTCTGGTATTATTTGTAGCATTTATTATTGTTGGATACCTTATTCTAAAAAGGAAAAATATTGAAGTTGCCGATACACTGCAGGCCATACCGGTGGACGCATCTTTGATCGTCATATGCCATGATCCTCATAAGAATATCAGAATCATCACGGAGGAAAATTACATATGGAACGAATTATTAGTATTCTCAGCAATGAATCAATTGCACAATCAATTAGTGACAATTGATTCAACCATCAGAAGGAATCAGCAGGTTTTTGATATTTACAGGCGGCATAAAATCACACTTTCTTTTCACCAATCCGGTAAGAATAAATATGAATACATTGTTTATATTCCCCTGGTTCATGCAAATAATGAAAAGCATATTATTCAATTTATCGAACAGGAGACAGGAGGAAGGGGATCAATAACTTCCAGGAAATATGCCGCAACGAAGATATATGATGTTAAATCTTCCGGAAGAGATCAACTGAATTTTTCCTTTGCTTTTTCGCATGGTTTATTTATGGCAAGCCCTTCAGGAATATTATTGGAGGAGGCTATCAGACAATTAGATCAGAAAAGCAGTATTAATACACAATCCAGGTTTATAAGGGTTGCAGGCACAGCAGGGCAAAATGTAGAAGCTAATATCTATATTAACCATGAGAGTTTTCCGGGGATGATTTCAATACTTTTAAGAGATAAATACAGGAATATGGTAAGGGAGTTAACTGATTTTGCAGAGTGGACTGAACTGGATGCAAGTATTCGCAATGATGCTTTGTTATTGAATGGCTTTACATCCGGTATGGAAGCTGAAAATATGTACCTGCATGTTTTTCAGAAACAATCACCTCAGAAAATCGAAATAGAGAAAGTCATACCTGAACAGATAGCTGCAATGATAATATTCGGGCTTGAAGATTTCAGGATTTTTAAGCAGCAATATAAACAGTATCTCGAACTTAAAGGTTCTCTGAGAGATTATCAGAATGATATTGAAGCAGTAAATAACAAATATGACATTGATCTGGAAGACATGTTTTATTCGTTCATTGAAAAAGAAGCCGGGATTGTTGTGACGAACGTAAAAAATTATGATTGGGAACAGAATACATTTTTTATTGTGAGAACATTAAGCCGGAGCCTGGCTGAAGATAACATCATGAAAATCCTGGAAAAAGCTGCTGAAACAGAAGGAAAACATATTAATACATTTATCCGGCAGTATAAAATTGACAGTGAAGTACAAATAAAGGTATACCAGATGCCCGTTCCCTTTCTGGCAAAAAAATTACTTGGGAATGTTTTTGAAGGGATCAATAATCATTATTGTACATTTTTCGACAATTACCTGATTTTTGGAAATTCTGTTCCGGCCCTCTCAAAATATGTTCATACAAACCTTCTTCAGAATAATCTTAGTAGTGATCTGGATTTTACCAAGTTTTCAAATTTCCTGTCTTCACGATCGAATATTTACTTTTATCTTGACATACCCGGTTCTGTCGAGTTGATTCAGAGATACCTGGATGATAAAGCTGCCGGAACAATTGATAAACAAAAGGTTCATATCAGTAAGTTTCAGGCATTCGCTTATCAGATTACCAGTGAAGGAGACCTGTTTTACAATAATATTTTTCTGAAATATTATCCGGGAGAAATCAGTGAACCACGAACAGTCTGGGAGAGCAGACTGGATCATCCTTTTGATTTTAAGCCCGTGATTGTAATCAATCACTATACAAATGAAAAGGAAATATTCTTGCAGGATAAGGATCATGTTATTTATCTGATCAACAGTTCAGGGAGAATACTATGGAAACAACAAATCGATGGGGAGATCATGAGCAATGTTTACCAGATCGATTTATATCAAAACGGAAAACTTCAATATCTTTTCAATACGAAAAACAAGATACACTTAATTGACAGAAATGGGAACTATGTAGAGAAATACCCGGTTATTCTCAGGTCTCCTGCAACAAACGGCATCGCCCTGTTTGATTATGAGAAAAATGGGAACTACAGGATTTTTGCAGCTACAGAGGACCGGATAATTTGGGCATACGATAAAAATGGAAAGTTAGTTAGAGGATGGAAGGTGGAAAAAACAGAGTATAATATTTATAAACCACTCCATCATTTCGGGGTGGGCAACAATGATTATCTTGTATGTGCCGACAGGTACAGGATATATATATTTAACCGGAGAGGAAACATCAGAGTGGATGTGAAGGATCACTTTCCTATATCAGGGAATAATGATTTTATACCTGATTTTAATACACAAGGATCAAGACCAAGATTGGCTGTCACCGATACAGCAGGTCATGTTCATTTCATTTATTTTAACGGCTATACTGAAAAAGTCATACCAGGAGAATTCAGTTCAGAACATTACTTTGAATATGCTGACCTGGATGGAAATGGGGAAAAGGAATTCATATATGCTGACGGGAATGAATTAAAAGTCTTTAATCATGATCAAAAGTTGAGATTCTCAAGGTACTTCGAGTCAGATATCAGTCATCCTCCGGCATTGTATAATTTTTCGGCGAGGGATATCAAGATTGGGATTGTTTGCAGTGAGACGGGTGATATTTATCTGATCAATTCGAATGGCAATATACATAACGGTTTTCCTTTAAGAGGGGCAACACAGTTCACCATCAGTCATTTCAGCCGCTCAACAAGCAGATTCAACCTGATTGTAGGAAGTGAACATAACTTTTTATATAATTATTCCGTAAAATGAAATCATATTAAGATGAAGATCAATATAAGATTATATGATTAAAGTAATCGGTGCAGGAAGTTACAGGTTACAGGGGGCAGGGTACGGATTAGAGGGATACAAGTTATAAGTTAAATGTTGCCCGCCTGTCCCAGTCGGGCAGAGAGGTTAAAATATTATTAACCAGGACATTTATTTAATTTAGCACAATTCCGATTCTTATTTTATGAGTTCTTTTAGTTACAATACATAGATATTTAATAACTTGTAACGCGTTGTGTGATTAATTCGACGATATTGATAATTAGGAAATTGTAGAGCCGCACCACGGGGCGGCTCTATAAAAAAATCTATTATTCAATAACATAGTTCTTTCAATCGCACAACGTAATAACTTGTAACCTGCAACCTGTAACTTAAAATTAGAGTCATTATATAATAACTAACATAATATGATAACTAATCATAAATGATATGTTCAAAAAGATATTCTTCTCACCCTTCATTTTATTTTTATGCCTGCTATTTATAACATCCTGTGTGCCGGATGAATTTATAAGGGAGTATAACACAGATATTCTGTGGACACCAACAATAAACGGACCCGTGGCTTTTGGAAGTCTTAACCTGGGAGATATGCTGGATGAAGTGCTTGACTCAGCCGAACTTGATCTTCCGGTAGAGATTGATGAAGATTCCACAAATCTGTATTATGTTTATTATTCAGATCATGTAAGTTCAATACGTGCAGATGAATGGATCGGAATCCCTAACCAGAATTTTCCCGAAGTCTTTTTTTACAGATCCCTGGTTGATATACCTGCACCTGTTCTTGGCATAACGGGAGATACTATTAAGAAAACAAAAATAGAAGACTTTGAATTTGTCTTTGAACACAATGAAAGAATAGACAGTATTTTTCTTGCAGAAGGAAACCTTCACATATATACATCATCCACGCTTCGTCATACAGGTTACCTGGTCATTCATTCCGAACAGATAAAAATTGAAGATAAATTTTATTGTGATACGGTCTTCATCAGCGATCCTTCCGGGAATTTCCAGGATCATTCTATAATATCTCTCGATAAATCTGCTTTACGTCTTGATAATCAATCAAATCCGGATACGACCTTCCTGGATATAATATTTGACTTTTATCTGGTACACTCCGGAAATGATATCCAGGCAGGAGAAGAGATTAATGTTGATATGGAATTCACTGATATGGATTTCCAGTCAGCCTTCGGATCTTTTGGTGATTATGATACTGTGCTGATAGAAAATGAGAAACTTGAATTCGAAATATTTGAAGGTGAATTCAGCGGTAATGTTTATTTTGGTGATCCCCGTTTTAACCTCGATATAGTTAATTCTTTCGGATTACCAATTGGCATTGATTTGTTCGGATTATATGGTTATTCAGAAAAAACCGGACAATCGACAGATATTGTATTTGAACCCGGCGTAAATCCTTTTGTTATTAATGCACCTGCATTGGCAAATGTTGGAGAATCGGTAATAACTAAGATTTCCATTAATAATCAAAACAGTAATATTGATACGGTTACCAATACAACACTCAGTTATATTTCATATAATGTGAGAGCCCTTACAAATCCGGAAGGATCAGATGTTCAGGAAAATTTTATTCTCGACAGCAGTGCAATGTCAGTTGATTTTGAAATGGTACTTCCGATGGACCTGAGAGCTGAGGATTTCAGCCTGGAAGATACAGTTGAATTCGATCTTTCTGATATTCCGGATGAGGAAGATGATGTTGAAATAAAATCCTTGCAAATAAGGATGGAAACTCAAAATGGTATGCCGGTAGAAATCAATATGCAGGTATTTCTTACTGATTCGTCTTATCATGTTATCGATTCATTATTTACATCAAGAAATGTACTTCCTTCCGGTATTGATTTGGACGAAGATGGAAAGATCGATTACCCAAGCCAGGAACCACCAATTGTTATTGATTTTTCTTCCAACCGGATTGATCGGCTCAGGAATACAAGGCATGCTCTTGTAAATGCAACAATTGAAACAACAGATGAAGGACAAAAACTGGTAAAATTCTATTCATACTATGAGATCAGCTTCAAGCTTGGTGTAAAAGCTGAAGCGAGTTTGAATACATCAAAATAAAATAACTAACATCATTCCACTGTTATGTTCGGATTATATCATTCAAGGAAATTTCTGCTAATCTTTATGATCATATGTGCTTCTGCATTTAATAGCACCTCGCAGGTATCCAATACATTTTATCATATGTACGGGATACCTCAGGCTAACCAGCTGAACCCGGCTTTTCAGTCTGAATGCAATGGGTATCTTGGTTTCCCAATGCTGTCGCCATTAAGTATAAATATTGAATCCGATCCTTTAAGCTATAAAGATATTTTCAGCTATGAATCCCAGCTGGATGCCATGATCACTTTTATGCATCCGAATGCAGACAAGCAATCTTTCCTTGATGCATTGAAACCTGTTAACAATATAAATTTCAATCTTGGAACGAATCCGTTATCAACAGGATGGCGTAACGGGCAGTTTTATTTTACATTAGACCTGACAGAAAAAATTGATCAGAATTTCAGATTTACAAAAGATTTTACAGAATTCCTGATTTACGGGAATCAGAATGTTGATACTGTTAACAGAACTCAACGGTTTAATTTCAGTGAAACAGGGCTTAATCTGAATTATTACAGAGAATTTGCAATAGGGGTTTCCTATAATTATGAAGATGAATTCCAGATCGGGGCAAGGGTAAAGTTACTTTTCGGTCTGGCAAACCTGACAACAAGACTTTCTGATATAACACTGAAAACATCTGGAGACAATTGGGAGTTAAAATCATCGATGATGTTCGATGTTACAGGACCATTTCTTTATGTTCCTGTCGATTCTACCGGATATGTTATCTGGGACAGTATTAATGTCGATCCGGCTGTTGAAGATGATTACCTGGGAGCTTTGCTCGATAATGTTGGAACGATAATGGGTATAAACAACCCGGGAATTGGAATAGATTTTGGTTTCAGTTTCAGCCCGGTTGAAAACCTGTCATTTTCTGCCAGCGTCATCGATCTGGGTTTCATCAGATGGAAGAAAGATGCTTATCATCTGGACCAGAGTGGGACAATCGCATGGGAAGGAATCGAAGTAAAGCTAAATGATGATCGGGATTGGGGTGAAATGCTTCTTGATTCGGTTGAAAACCAGCTCAATTTTACATCATCGGAAGAATCTTACACAACCAATTTAGCGGGGAAGCTTTATGTTGGAGCAGCTTATGAAATAAATGAAATGGTAAAATTCGGCATCGTTAACAGGACACGTATTTATAACTATCAATTTTTTAACCAGCTGACCCTGTCCGCGAATGTAAGGCCAATCCGTATGTTTAGTGCCACCCTCAGTTATTCTGTGATCGGAAGAAACTATGCCAATTTTGGACTCGGAATAGCATTGAAAGCCGGTCCGTTTAATTTATACTTCATTACAGACCAGGCTCCTGCCGGTTATTTGTGGCCCCAGACGATTAATTCATTAAATTTCCGGTTTGGAATGAATCTGGTATTTGGCTGTGCAAAAATACCCAAAAAACTCAGGGACAGACCTCTCATCGATTAAAGATCGGATTTGTATTCTGTTTCAATATGAGTTATTTCCCGGGCCATATTATAGCAAGGTTTGAGAAATAATTCAAAATTATCTGCAGTTACATTATTATTTTCTAATTTTGCCCCCCAATTCATAGTTATGACCAGTTTGATAAGGATTATACTGATCGTTGCCCTGATCTATTTTGGAATCAGGTTTATTGACAGATTTGTTATCCCCCTTTTTTTTAGTAACAAGAGAAAGGATAATGACAATGATACAACTATATCAGGACCGGGGAAAAAGAAAAAAATTTTTGATAAAGATGATGGGGAATATGTTGATTATGAAGAACTGGAATAAAAAAAGCGGCTGCAGCCGCTTTTTTTATATAAAATATGGATTATTTTTTTGCGAATTTAATCTGTTTTGCCAGGGAATTGGCAAAAACGAAGTCGTTCAGGTATTCATTATCAGTCGTTAGAATATCATCTTTTGAACCTTCCCAGCACTTTATTCCTTCATAGATAAATATAACTTTATCGCCATTTTCCATTACTGAGTTCATGTCATGGGTATTTATAATGGTTGTTGTGTTGAACTCATGTGTGATTTCTTTAATCAGATTATCAATTAATATGACTGTTTGTGGATCGAGTCCTGAGTTTGGTTCATCGCAAAACAGATATTTGGGTTTTAATGATATAGCACGGGCGATACCAACTCTTTTTCTCATTCCGCCGCTTAGTTCCGAAGGATACAATTTATTCGTATTTTTCATATTGACTCTTTCGAGGCAGAAATTTACCCTTTGTAATTTTTCTTCATAACTGGCCTGAGTAAACATATCAAGAGGATACATGACATTTTCTTCCACGGTAGCTGAATCAAACAGGGCTGCACCCTGGAAAAGCATGCCAATTTCTTTTCTGATCTCTTTTTTCTGTTTGAAGTTCATTTTAGTGAATGAGCGGCCATCATAAATGATATCTCCTTCATCAATATCATGAAGGCCTATAATAGATTTAAGAAGGACAGTTTTGCCGGAACCACTTTTACCAATAACCAGATTGGTCACCCCTTTTTCAAAAGTAACAGATATATCATCGAGTACACGGGTTTCGTTAAACGACTTTGAAACGTTTCTGACTTCAATCATTGCAGGATCAGTTTTGTTAGTACCAGGTTAAACATTAAAATTGCTATGCTGCTATGTACCACTGCTTTGGTGGAAGATTTTCCCACTTCGAGTGAACTGCCTTCAGCATAATATCCATGATAAGCAGAAATAGAAGTGATGATAAAGGCAAAAACAACCATTTTTTTCAGGGAATAGCTAAAATAATAAGGATAAAAGATATATTGAAGTCCGTAAATGAATTCCTGTGGATTTGTAATATCTGTCATAATGGCTACCATAAAACCACCAACCATTCCGACTATTAAGCTTAATATTGTAAGAAATGGGAAAAAGAATATTGTGGCAATGATTTTTGGCAGGATCAGATAGCTGGCAGAGTTAATCCCCATTATTTCAAGAGCATCAATTTGCTCGGTTATTCTCATGGTTCCCAATTCAGAAGAAATACTTGATCCAACCTTTCCGGCAAGGATCAGCGCCACCATGGTACATGAGAATTCAAGAAAGAGCATATCCCGTACAGCAACTCCAATTAGATATCTCGGTAACAGAGGGCTTTCGATATTATAATCGGTCTGAATCGTAATGACGGCACCGACAAATACAGAGATAATGACCACGATCCACATTGAGTTGATACCGAGGTTATTGATCTCATCCAATGTTTTCCGGTAATACATCCCTGTCTTTTCCGGTTTTGAAAAAATCTTTCCAATTAACAGGTAGTATCGGCCAAGATGATAAAAAAGT
>CAZGOR010000018.1:0-3095 GCA_964527875.1 uncultured Bacteroides sp.
TGATGGCGATCCTAAAGCTCGGTAAATAAATTTCCTGTAATGTTCGTTCGTCTATACGGACATCCAATCGAGATTGAAATGCTTGTTGATTATTGGCAGTCATAACTTTAATGACAGTTCCTACTTGTTCTGATTGTACTCCCTGGATAAAAAATGCAGCCAATTCACCAGATAAAAAGGGATCTTCCGAAAAAACTTCATAATTCCGTCCATTCAAAGGAAACCGTTTAATATTTACCATTGGAGCCAGCAATATTGTTGAACCAGTAGCGCGCGTTTCGCGCCCTAAAGCAACACCTAATTCCCTGATCAAATCTTTGTTCCATGTAGCGGCCTGGCCAACGGCAGTAGGGAAACAGGTTGCACTTCCTGTCTCATTTCTATCTTTATTTAGAATAACAGTAATTCCATGGCCACAATCAGTGACTTGCATGGGTGGAATACCAATTCGTTCAATTCCTTTAAAATGCCACATGTCAAGACCAGTAAGAAAACCGGCCTTTTCATCAAGTGTCATTAATTGTAAAATATGATCAACCCGTTTTTCAAGGCTATATTTGGGATTCTTATAAATGGGAATTTCATGTTTTAGAATCTTTTCTTCCTGACCGAAAATATCACTGCAAATGATACTACTAATAATTATACCAATACTAAAAATTAATCCCTTTTTCATAGATCAACAGTTTTTTAAACAAATTTATACTTTTATTTTGGGGGAATAATCCAGATTTGCAGTAATTTGACTTCCTTGTAAAGTTTTTTTTTGGTATTCACTATGAAATACAACTGTTCCCGGCACTCATAATTTGTATATTGGTTTCTTTAATCACCGATGTATTTACCATAGGTCTTTATGTTTGAGGTCTCCATACAAAGGAATCGTAATGATTTCCATTTTATTATGGGGATGATTGTCAAAACCCATTCCTCCGGAAATAAAATTATCATTTAATACTCTTAACATCCTAAACTGAATTCTTTACGGATCCCAATAATTGGCAAAACTAAAAGTATGATGGGAATCAAGCCATCCGTGATTGACATGCCCTCTGGTCTCTGCTTTATGTAATAGCGTTTTCATATTTTCGTTCTCCTTCAATCTTATTTTTTTCAGTTATTTTCAAAAAATGGTAAAAAAGTTCCGGTATTCAAACCAATAGGCTTTTAATTGATTTTCGGTTGTTATTCCCAATCATTTTACTACAATTCATTTATGTAAATATTAAACTTATAAAATGCATGCCATCGGATTAAAAATTTAATAGTTGGAATAACCAAGTAACTTTTTGAGCTAATATATTATTTCCTCAGTGACCAACCACCTTTCAGTCCAAAGATAAACCAGCCGAGGCACAAAGCCCCAAAACCAAAAATTCCGGCTCCCAACAGATTCCAGAATGCAACAGAAATGAAAAAGTGTCCTATCATGACTTATAACTTTTTCTGGTATTGGAGGAGCTTCCCGGTATATTTCGCGTCCGAAATAACCCAGTATCCCAAAGGAAATGATCAGAACAAGAATAAATCCAATCCAGAGAGTTTTTGTTTTCATTGGGCTGCTATTTAGTTAATTCTCATTAACCGGTAATAAAATAAATTTTTAATTCATAAAAAGACCTTTTTATCCTTTTATAATAGATTTTATTATCTTTGTACCAAAGATTTTAAAACTAATTAACCTGAATTCGATATAAATTCAGTGCTAGCTTATTTAATATTAATCTATTAATATTAAAGATATGGAATACTGGAATAGTGGAATAATAGGATATTGAATCCAAAATAGATTTATTTCATTATTGATCAATACCTTATTGTTAATCCCATTATTCCATTATTCCATTTATCCAGGATTCTTATAAATTATATTATAATCAACACTTTAGGGCTTAATTTCATATCGAACTGAGGTTAATTAATAATTACACGATCCCATCTGATGGCTGTAGTACTTATGAAATAAATTATCGCACGTTACAGGAATTTGAAAAAGATTTACATAAACATATACATTTGGAAAATAATATCTTATTTCCAAAAGCTATTAAGCTTGAGATAGAATTGACATTGTGAAAAAATAACCAATATGCTTGCAAAAAGTACTGAATATGCCATCAGGGCATTGATTTATATCCAATTACAGAATTGGAAGAAAAAACATCCGGGTATTCATGAGATAGCAAAGGAAATTGAAGCTCCCGAAGCTTTTACAGCAAAAATTCTGCAAACTTTAACAAAGCACGAAATTGTCGACTCAAGGAAAGGCCGTGGTGGTGGTTTCTTTTTTAATAAAGAACAATTACATCTTACCCTTTATGAGGTTATTCATGTTATGGAAGGTGACGCCTGCTTTACAAAATGCGGCTTTGGATTTAAACATTGCAATAATGCAAATCCATGTCCATTACATGACAGGTACGCAGCCTTACGTAACGGCTTTTTAAACATAGCTAAAACAGAAACCATACAAACTTTATCAAAAAGTATTGTTGAGGGGAAAGCTTACTTACGACCGACAATTATAAATGAATGAAAATCAAATGAACTTAATAGATAAAATCAACATATTAAGAAAAAATAAAAATGCTGTTATCTTGGCACATTATTATCAGAAACCTGAAATACAGGATATAGCTGATTTTGTTGGAGATAGTCTTGATTTATCAAGAAAATCAGCTGGCACCGAAGCTGATATCATCGTTTTTGCCGGTGTAAATTTCATGGCTGAAACCGCAAAGATTTTATCACCACAAAAGAAGGTTTTATTACCTGATTTGAAAGCCGGATGTTCCCTTGCAGAATCTTGTCCTGCTGATGTATTTAAAAAATTCAGAGATCAATATCCAGATCATATTGTGGTCTCTTATGTGAACACATCAGCAGAAATTAAGGCATTAACAGATATTGCCTGTACCTCAACGAATGCAGTTAAGATAATACAAAGCATACCTGAAAATCAAAAAATAATTTTTGCACCCGACCGAAACTTAGGTAATTACCTAAGCAGTATAACAGGCAGGGAAATGGTTATCTGGAATGGTGCATGTCATGTTCATGAAGAATTTTCACTGGAGAAAATATTGGAATTAAAG
>CAZGOR010000018.1:3105-22200 GCA_964527875.1 uncultured Bacteroides sp.
GAAAAAATATCCAAATGCTAAATTAATTGCCCATCCCGAATGCCAGAAGCCGATTCAGATCATAGCTGATTTCATTGGCTCGACATCGGCTCTTTTAAAATATACTGAAACAGATAATAACAGGGAATTTATAGTAGCAACTGAATCAGGAATAATACATCAAATGAAAAAAAGAAATCCTGATAAGGTTTTTATACCAGCTCCTCCAATTGATTCAACATGCGGTTGCAATGATTGTAAATATATGAAAATGCATGATTTACAGAAGATTTATTGTAGTTTGAAGAATGAAAAATTTGAAATAAATGTAAAACCTGAAATTCTGGCAAAGGCAAAGAAACCCATTATCAGAATGCTCGAGTTATCAGGTTAACCGGCACCATCTTTCCTGATATTACATCATTTTTTTATTACACCGCACCTGATTCCGCTTATAAAATCTTTCACTATGTTTTTCAGATCACCGTTTTCTGAAAGTGCTTTGACGAAAGCGCTTCCGATAATTGCCCCACTTGAATATCTGCAAGCCGATGAAAATGCTTCATGAGAAGATATCCCAAATCCCACTAAAGCATGAAGTCTGAGATCCATATCACGAATCCTTTTGAAATATTCAATCTGATCTTTTCCGATCATACTCTTTGATCCGGTTGTGGAAGATGCTGAGACCATGTAAATAAAACCGTCCCCTTCCCTGTCAATAGTCCTGATCCTTTCTTCACTGGTTTCAGGTGTGATCAGAAAAATCATGAATATCCCGTATTTCTGAAGTAAGTCTTTGAATTCCCGTTTATATACATCCATAGGAAGATCCGGAAGAATGATTCCATCAATTCCCGTGGCAGCTGCTTTTTCACAGAATTTTTCTACACCGAACCGGAGCACAGGATTTAAATATCCCATCATGATCAAAGGAATATGAATTTCCTCTCTAATATCTGTCAGTTGGTTAAATAGGAGCTGCAAAGTCATTCCATTCTTAAGGGCTTGTTGATTGCTCATCTGCAGGATTGCACCATCTGCCATTGGATCAGAGAATGGAATACCAATTTCGACCAGATCCACACCATTTTCCTGTAATGCTTTGATTATTCCGGCAGTATCTTCATGATTAGGATACCCGGCTGTAAAATAGACGGAAAGAATATTCCCCTGTTTTTGCTTGAATATTAAATCTATTTTATTCATCTGTCATTTGCTTTATATATGCTTCCATATCTTTGTCTCCTCTTCCTGAAAGATTGATAACCACCACATCTTCCTTTCCGAAAGTTATTTTTTCAAGCAGAGCGAGTGCATGTGCTGTTTCCAGGGCAGGAATAATACCTTCCATTCTTGCAAGCAGAAATGCTGCTTTCATGGCTTCTTCATCAGTGACATTAAGATAGTCAACTCTTCCGTTTTGATGCAAAAATGCATGTACGGGGCCTACTCCCGGATAATCGAGCCCGGCTGAAATGGAATATGGTTCCAGGATTTGGCCATCATCATCCTGCATTAAAAAAGTCCGGCTTCCATGGATGATCCCGGGACTGCCAAGGCTGAGTGTTGCTGCCGAATATCCTGAATCCAGACCCTTACCGGAAGCTTCAACACCTATCAGTTTGACTTTCTCATTCCCGAGATAATAATAAAATATCCCTATTGCATTGCTACCACCTCCCACGCATGCCAGTATATAATCCGGTTCTTCCCTGCCCTCTTTATCCATGAGCTGCCATCTTACTTCTTCACAAATCACACTTTGGAGTTTCGCAACCAGGTCGGGATAGGGATGAGGGCCAACAACGGAACCAATAATATAATGCGTATCATAGGGATGGTTAATCCAGTCACGAATGGCTTCATTAGTGGCATCCTTCAATGTTTTGTTTCCACTATCAACCGATACTACCTCGGCTCCCAGCATTTTCATTTTCAGCACATTGGGTTTCTGTCTTTTCACATCTTCCCGGCCCATATAAATGATGCATTGCAGTCCCGACAGAGCACAAACCGTCGCTGTAGCCACACCATGCTGACCAGCCCCTGTTTCTGCAATGATCCTGGTTTTTCCAAGCCTCTGTGCCAACAGGATCTGGCCAATTGTGTTGTTTATTTTATGAGATCCTGTGTGATTCAGATCTTCCCGTTTCAGATAGATTCTTGCTTTATAAAGCTCTGACAGCCTTGCTGCATAATAGAGGGGTGTCGGCCGCCCGGCATAATCCTCCAGCAATTTTTGAAAATCATCCCTGAAAGATCTTTCAGCCAGCAGATCAACATATTGACTGCATAATTCCTCCACATTACGGTATAGCATTTCCGGAATAAAAGCACCGCCGAACTCCCCATAATAACCATATTCATCAACTTCAAATATCATATCTGTTATTTTATTGATTGCATAAAAGTTTCTATAAGTGGAACATTCTTTATGCCGGGAGATATCTCAAACCGACTGTTAATATCAATGGAAAATAATCCATCAAAATCTAATTTTTCTATGATCATTGTATCCTCAGGTCCGATACCGCCACTAAGAAAAAAAGGGAGGTGACCTTTGTAATACCCAAGAAGCTCCCAACCAAATTTTTCTCCTGTTCCACCAAATTTTCTCCCGCCGGTATCAAACAGAAAATAATCGCATATATTTTCAAATATTTCCAGATCATTGAAATCCTGTTCCGTATTTATTCTTATGGCTTTAATTAATGGAATTCCTTTATCTTTAAGATAAGAACAATATTCGGGTGTTTCATTACCGTGAAGTTGTATCATATCAAGATGGTATGCCTCAATGTTTTTTAAAACCGTATCAGGCTGTTCATTTACAAATACCCCTATTTTTCCAATTCCTTTGGGAATCATATCATGAAAAAGATCGACAGTGCCGGAAAAATATCTTGGAGACCCGGAATAAAAAATAAATCCCAGATAATCCGGTTTAAGTTTAGCAACCAACCTGATGTTATCAGGATCCCTCATCCCGCATATTTTTATTTTTAGATTCATTGTCAATAATCAATTCATGTTAATAGCTCTTCATTTCTCAATGATTTGTCAGAAACTGTATCATACCAAGGTAATAATACCGGATTGTCATCCCGATCCATCTTAGGCGGTGCTTCAGGATGAATTAAAACCAAGTTATGACACACCCTCTTAGTGATTTGTGTGTGATTCAATATTTTCTCCAAGGTTTGTGACTACTATTTTGAAGTATTATACCAATCCACCTGCAGCTAGTAATCCACCAGAACTTTCTCAATCAACATTTTACAAGCCTCTTTTGGTTGATCATGTTTCATAAAATATTCTCCAATCAGGAAACCCTGGTAGCCTGAATCCATCAGCTTCCTGATGATCTCCGGCGAACTGATCCCGCTTTCAGAGATCCTTAGGAAGTGATCGGGAATGATACCGGCAAGTTTAAAGGAAGAATTTACATCTATCTGTAAATTCTTAAGATTTCTGTTGTTTACACCAACAATGGTTACATGATCAGATAATTTTACCAATTGTTCTGCCTGGTGTATCTCAAGGATCACTTCCATGGATAATGACCTGGCCAGTCCGGAAAAAGTCCGGATCTGGTCTTGGGTTAAAATCTCAGCGATCAGTAAAATTGCATCGGCACCTGCAGCCTTTGACTCGATAATCTGGTATTCATCTATGATAAAGTCCTTTCTTAGTATCGGACGTGTGCATTGATTTCTCGCTGTTTCCAGGTCGGCCAGGCTGCCGCCGAAAAATTCGTGATCAGTCAGGACAGACAGTGCTGCAGCACCTGATTCGACATACCCTTTGATCACCTCTTTTATATCTGTCAGGTCATTCAAACTACCTGCAGACGGAGATTTTCTTTTAAATTCGGCAATGATACCGGGTCTTTCTTTCGTCAGGCTGTCAGTCAAAGAAAATGCATTACGTTCAAAATCAGATATCTCCTCAAGAGATTTTACAGAGAATAACATTTTTCTCTGGGTGACTTCTTTCCTTTTATGTATGATTATTTTATCAAGGATATTCATTCATTCAACTTTATCAGTTTTTTTAATACCTGGAGTGCTTTTCCGCTTTCCAGTGACTCTCTGGCCATATCCATGCATTCCGGAATATTCTTTTCCTGATAATATGCTTTCAGCCCCATAGCGGCATTTGCGATTACAACATCATGCCGGGCAACCGTATCTTTATTCTCGAGAACATGCATGAAAATATTAACCGCTTCGGATACACTTTTCCCTCCTGCCAGCTCATGCGGTATGCACTTTTTCAGCCCCAGAACTGATGGGGAGATTATTTGTTCCATATCTCTGGTAAACATTTTACAATCACCGGTCAGAGAAACTTCATCATAACCATCCAGGCTATGAATGATCACAAAATCCTTCTCCGATTGCTGGAACAGGTAACTATACAGCCTGGTAAGTTCGAGATTATAAACCCCGATCATCTGTTTTTTTGGGGAAGCGGGATTCACAAGTGGCCCAAGCATATTAAAAAAAGTTTTCACACCAAGTTCTCTTCTTACCGGTGCAACATTTTTCATAGCCGGATTAAATAAAGGTGCATGAAAAAAACACACACCTGTGAGTTCAAGTTCCTTTCTTAATTTTGCTTCATCATTTGAGAACTTATATCCGACATACTCCATAATATTAGAGGATCCACATGTGGATGAAACAGCATAATTGCCATGTTTGGCAACCTTAGCCCCTGCTCCGGCAACTACAAAGGTTGTAAGGGTTGATATGTTGAAAGTATCTTTTGCATCGCCCCCGGTACCACAAACATCAATGGTATCATAATCAGTCAGATCTACAGGAATACACAAATCAAGCAAAGCATCTCTGAATCCGGACAATTCCTGAAGAGTAATGCTTCTCATCAGGTAAACACTGATAAATGAAGCAATCTGTGAATGATTATAAAGTCCTTTTGCAATGTTTGTCAGGACATCTTTTGCCTCCTCCTTGTTTAAAGTCTTATGTTCATAGAGATAGTTTAATATGTTTTTCATCTCTCCGGGTTAATTATTGATTCAATAAGTTGTATTGTTTATACTCCGATATTAATGATTAATTTTCAGTGAGTTGCCTATAGGATCAATTCATTATAACAGGCTTAATGATTCAGCCAGTTTGAGATTATTTTTTCTCCATATGTTGTCAGAACCGATTCAGGGTGGAACTGCACTCCCTTAAGGTCATATTTTTTATGTGATATAGCCATGATCTCCCCATTTTCAGCTTCAGCAGTAATTTCAAAACAATCCGGGAGATCTTCTGATGTCACGATCCATGAATGATACCTGCCGCCTTCAATATATTCCGGCAGATCCACAAATAAGTAATCATCCGGTTTCAGGATCCAGATCCGGGTTGATACACCATGATAGACTTTTTTGATATTCAGCAGTTTAGCACCAAATACCTCGGCAATGGCTTGAAGGCCAAGACATACTCCAAGGATACTTTTTTCCTGAGCCCAACGCCGGATAACAGCTTTAAGCAATCCTGCCTCATCAGGAATTCCCGGACCAGGGGATAACACTATCTTGTCAAAGCTCCCAAGATCCTCAATAATTACCTTATCATTCCGAAAAACAGCCACCTGTTGGTGGGAAATCTGTTTCAATGAATGTACAAGATTATAGGTGAAAGAATCATAATTATCAATGACAGCAATTTTCATCATATTATATATTTCTGGCTTGCATGATTGCATTTTTAAGCGCCATCAGTTTATTATTCACTTCCTGCAGTTCTTTTTCCTCTTTTGAATCTGCAACAATACCGGCTCCAGCCTGATAAAAAAGGGTATTGTTCTTACTTAGAAAAGACCGGATCGTGATGGCATGATTGAAGTTCCCGTTGAATCCGATATAACCGATTCCTCCTCCATAATATCCCCTGTTCTGGTTTTCATATTTGTCAATCAGTTGCATTGCTTTATATTTTGGTGCCCCTGATAACGTGCCAGCCGGGAAGGAATCGGCAAATATCCTTATTGTATTATAATTCGCGGGTAGTTCCCCGGAGACTTTTGAAACCATATGAATAACATGTGAAAAAAACTGTACCTCCCGGAAGGTTTCCACTTGTACATGATCTGCATTGCGACTCAGATCATTCCTGGCAAGATCAACCAGCATGACATGTTCTGCATTTTCTTTTCTGTCCCGGGTTAACTCAAAGGCAAGTTTTTTATCTTCCTCATCCCTGCCGGTTCTTTTAAAAGTCCCGGCAATGGGATGAATATATGCTTTCCCGGAAACGATCTGAAGAAGAGCTTCCGGAGAAGACCCGAATATCTTATAATTCCCGTAATCAAAATAGAATAGATAGGGAGATGGATTAATTGATCTCAGGTAACGGTAAACATTGAACTCATCACCTATGAATTTTTGCCTGTACTGGCGGGATAAAACGATCTGGAAAACATCACCTCTCTGACAATGTTTTACGCCTTTTGTTACCAGATCAAGGTAGTCTTCATCCGACAGATTTGATTCTTCACTTCCACGGGGCTCAAAAGGATAGGTTGCAATATTTCTGTTATATAATAATGATTCCACGTATTCAAGATCTCCTGCCGACTGATCTATCTGGTTTACAATCAGGTAAAGAACATTCTGGAAATGATTGATGGCAATAATGTACCTGTAAAGACAATATACTATATCCGGTATATGATACTCAGGATTTATGTTATGTTGTAACCGGATATCTTCAAAATATCTGACTGCATCATAAGTTGAATAACCAAAAAAACCATTTGTCTTTATTTCGCCACTCTCATTTACATTTCTGAACCTTTTAATAAACCGATTCAATTCATCCGGGATAGAAACTCCCGGATTTATTTCTTTTACCTTTACTTTTCCATCCACATCACAGGTTTTGATTCGCTCATCTTCAACCATGAAATACGAAATAGGTTCAAGGCAAATAAAAGAATAACTATCTTCTCTGCTATGATAATCTGAACTTTCCAATAAAAGGGAATTAGGAAAAATATCCCGTATCCGGAGATAAATGCTGACCGGTGTAATGGTATCAGCAAGAATTCTCTTAATCCTGGTGTTGATATTAATCTGTTTCATTTGACTGATTTTCAAAAAAAAAAAGGCTTACCGTGGTCGGTAAGCCTTTGATATTAGGTATAAAAGCAGGTATAACGCAACTCACGTCCCATTGGGATCATCATTACGCCACCACCAGCTTATATTAAATATTAAATATTTCATGCTTTAATTTCTTTTACAAAGTAAAATATTTTTTCTATTAATTCAAAAAAAATATATATATGGATTAAATTGAAGGATAAATAAAGTATAATTTTTTAATAACCGTCCGATACTTTGCCCAATTTTACAGGGGAGGTTAGCTATATAGATTATCTGAGGGACTAATATTTGCTTATTAAAAATTCAATTTATCAATATAGGATCGGGCTGATAAATTGAGTAACTTTATATGCAACGACTACTTCTCCTTTTCACGAAAAAGTTAGGATTTAACAGATGATGTATACAGAGAAGTTATTATACTATTAATGATAATGAGAACCAATCAAAGGAAAATTATTAAATTGAATAAATCATTGGAAGAAATAGTATTTGATCTCATTGAATTATTTAAATCTTATATAGAAAACATTAATTCAGTATTAGATATTGGAACAGGAACATCAATCCCAATTCATGTATTTGCTGATAATTTTCCGAGTGTTAGATTTTACACAATAGATATTGTCGATTTCAGGAAAATAAAAAAGTTGCCATTTGTTATATATGATGGTGAAAATTTACCTTTCGATAATTTAATATTTGATGTTTCCCTGTTGAATGAAACATTACACCATTGTAAAGATCCTGAGTTTTTATTGAGAGAAGCAAGAAGGGTAGCCAAATTTGTTTATGTTATTGAGCATTTCCCTAATCCCAATGTCAGTGAAAAAGAATTAATAAATACTGAATATATTGCTCTTAACAGATTTCAGATACCTTGTCAGATTTATAAACCTTTCACAGAAAAGGAACTTTACTCATTATTTGGAGAAATTGATTTGAAAGTTTGTGATAAATTTAAGATACCTTATTACGGTAATAGAAAAATTGAGAAGTACTTTTTTAAATTGGAATAGCGAAATACCAATATTATTTGGCAAATACATACACAATTTCCGAAAAACCAGATCAATACCACGCTGTGGTTACAGATCAATCTTTTCTGGGAGTGCTTCCTTTTTTTAATTTTGACATAAAGTAGTTTAAATAAGCTGAACTGTCTTCTCCGTGTTTTTCTATAATATCATCTTCCCTTATTTTAAAAGTAGAATGTTCTCCGCAGATTTTTGAAAAATATACATCGTATTCTTTGTTATTTTCATCTATCAAAATGACCCTGGCAAAATTCTCGTTTATTTCGGTTGCTGTAAGATCTGCATGACATACCGGACAGATGAAATTTACTAACTCCCCTTCCTTAAATTTTATTGACGTATGGTGAATAAAATCATAATTGCCCAGTTCCGGATTTTCTGGTTAAGCTTTCCGGAAGTGAACCTGTATTCCATGGCTGGCTGAGATGGTCGGGTGGTGTACTCATTGCCCTGGGAATTGGTTCAATTCTGGTCATCGTCGTCACCGCTAATATATCCACTCACCGGGTGACTTCAAGCCACCCGGTGAGTTTTTTTCGCTGATCTTTTTCTTCTGCTTTTACTTCATTTTCATTTATTTTTAAAAAAATGAAACATTATCGCAGGGAATTCTTACGATTTTAATACATACATTTACATATATAACAATGAACTGAAAAATAATTAAATTAATGGAAAAACATACGGTTAAGATTTTGGACATAGTTTCCCTGACTCATGATGTCAGATCATTCAAGGTTGAAAAGCCTGCCGGTTATTCTTTTGAGCCGGGTCAGGCAACGGAAGTTGCAATAAATAAACAGGAATGGAAAGAGAAAAAAAGACCTTTTACATTCACGAATATGCCTGATGATGATTATCTGGAATTTATTATTAAAGCATACCCTTCACACAGGGGAGTCACAGATGAACTGCATCAACTTAAAAAGAATGATGAGTTGATATTACATGATGTTTTTGGTACGATAACTTATCAGGGTCAAGGTATATTTATAGCAGGTGGTGCAGGTATTACTCCTTTCATTTCCATATTCAGACACCTTCAGATAAAAAATAAGATCAATGGCAACATGCTGTTTTTCGGAAATAAAACAAAAGCGGATATCATTCTTGAACAGGAATTGGAAAATCTGTTTGGTGAAGCTTTTATCAACATATTATCGGATGAAAAAGCTGAAGGTTATGCACATGGGATGATCACCGAAGATTTTCTCAGACAACATATTACAGACTTCAGGAAGAAATTTTATGTATGCGGACTGCCACTAATGATGAAAGCGGTATTAAAGCACCTGTCAAATTTGGGAGTTGATGATCGTTCAGTTGTAAAGGAGGAATAATACATATAGATCATTATAATAATTTAAATCATGCAAACAAGGAAAGCAAAAGCCATTTGGAAAGGCAATCTCAAAAATGGCAAAGGAAAAATAAATTTAGATTCTATTGGTTATGAAGGTAACTACAGCTTTATATCAAGATTTGAAAATGGCAGCGGGACAAATCCGGAGGAATTGATTGCAGCGGCACATGCCGGATGCTTTTCCATGGCACTGGCTAACCTTATAGCAGAAAATGGATTTAATCCTGAAAACATCGTAACGACTGCACACGTTTCTTTGTCAAAAGGCGATAGCGGACCTTTTATTTCGAAGATTGAACTGCAAACGGAAGCAACGATACCGGATATTGATAAGGAAACTTTACAATTATTAGCGGATGAGGCAAAAAGGAATTGTCCGGTATCTAAAGCTTTATCATCAGTTGATATCTATCTTCAGATTAGCCTTAAATGATTTTTTATGATGTTGAAAAAGTGAGTTTTCTCCGAAAAGTGAATAATTTCGGGCTAAAGTACGATAAGTTATTAAAAATTAGTTTTAATAAATAGCTTTCATATCTATTCCATTTCCTGAAAAAGAATCTGTATACAGTTATTTAAATGAAAGTCATAAGCTTGGAACATCCTCCGGGACTGGCATTACATAGAGAAGAAAAAATTTTATACTTTCAGGAGAGATCGGCTGGATTGCAGATTTTTGTTCCATGATTAGTGAAAAAAAATCTACAGACGGAGTGTTGAATTATTTCATACAAGTGAGAAGATTAATCCACATAAATATTTTCTTAATACCTGTTGGAAAAATTTTTTATACCTCACTTATAATTACAGTAAAGCCTCAAAGAAAGGAATCACAGGAGATTCCGGGTTTCTCCCGGATTTTATTCCTTTTTCAAATGTTTTGCGTGGTTTAATTGTTGTATTTTTGTTTGAATTAACGAACCGGGTAAAAGCAACCAGGGGAAATGAATTAAAAAACCAAATATTCGTATCATGTATACTCTTGTACTCATTCTATTATTAGCTACCACCCTGTATGTCACTATTAGGGGAACTACTAAAAAGAAAAAAGCTGTTATCATTACCGGAATTTTTATCGGTGTACTTACTTTGCTGTTTTTCGGATTCATGAATTTCTGGGGAGAGAAATTATGGTTTGACCAGATGGGTTATAATGATCGTTTCTGGACCGAATGGATTATTAAAATAGGATTATTTATCGTTGCATTTCTTGCAGGAGGTCTGATCATTTATCTTTTGACCTACAGTATTTCGAAGGAGAAACGTTATATCAGACAAATTGCAGTTGCTACCGGAGCTGTCGTGAGTGGTTTCTGGTGGTATGCCCGGTGGGAGATGGTTTTAAAATTTTTGAACCGGATACCGACAGATATCTCAGAACCTGTTTTAAATCAACAAACCGGGTTTTATCTTTTTTCATATCCCGTGCTTCAATCGTTATATGCACATTTGCTTATACTGAGCATTATTGCGGTTGGAGCTTCCCTGCTGGGTCTTAGCTATATGAGAAATATAAATAATGGCAGTATCAGTATTCCCAAATCCATACCTCCTTTTGATTCTATTTTTATTAGTACAGGGGTGCTTTTCCTGGTTCTGGCATTGGGAAAATTCATTGCCCGGTACGGATTATTATTTTCTGAATTTGGAATTGTTTCAGGTCCGGGTTGGACAGATGTGAATGTCCGGTTACCCATGCTAACCGTTGTCGCGATATTTACTGCCATTTCAGGAGTCGTATTATTTGTGCCTGGTTTAAGAACCGGTATTCGGAATCTTTTAGGTACAAAGGTCAGGGAGTCAAGACTATCCGCAATTTATGCTGTTACAGGTGCTGTATTCGGCACCTGGTTAATTCTTTTGGGTTTGGTACCCCTTCTTTTTCAGTGGCTGAGAGTTGAACCCAATGAAATTACGGTTGAAAAACCATATATTGAAAACAATATCCGCTTTACACGGTCGGGATTTCACCTGGACAAGGTAGAAGAAAAAGAATATGCTGTTTCAGAAGAGTTTCAGAGGGAGACCATTGAAGAAAGCAAAAATCTCTTTTCCAATATCCGGTTATGGGATTACCGGGCACTTGATGCTGTATTTAAACAATTCCAGGAAATCAGGTTGTATTATGAATTCAATGATGTGGATATTGACCGGTATACCATTGATGGTTTCTACCGTGAAGTTATGGTTTCAGCACGTGAAATGCAACCGGGTAATCTGCCTCTGGAAAGTCAAACATTTGTAAATAAACGTTTCAAATACACACATGGTTACGGGGCTGCTTTAAATCTGGTCAATGAATTCACTCCCGATGGTTTACCCAATCTGTTAATTAAAGATATTCCCCCGGTAAGCTCATATCAAAACCTGACCATTAACAGGCCTGAACTGTATTATGGTGAATTGTCAAGTCAATATGTAGTTGTCAATTCAAAGGAGAAAGAGTTTAATTACCCGAGTGGAGAAAAGAATATTTACGCTCATTATGACGGCAGTGGAGGGGTGCAGATTTCCAATTTCTGGCGAAAATTATTATATGGTTGGAAATTCGGTGGTACAAGGTTTCTCCTGTCCGGATATCCCTCCAAAGAAAGCAGGGTCATGATGCACCGCCAGATCGCTGAACGGATAAACGAGATAGCACCATTCCTATTTTTCGATGATGATCCCTACATCGTTATCGCGGAAGGGAAGTTATACTGGATCATCGATGCCTATACTTCTTCCAGTTATTATCCCTACAGTGAACCATTCTCGTCATTTGAGAGAATCAGCTATGATCGTTACAATAGTACAAGTAGCATACAGGGACTTGTCGGAGCTCATCTGCGGGGAGAAAATTATATTCGCAATGCAGTGAAGATAATAGTCGACGCCTATAAGGGGAGTACTGATTTATATATTTATGAAGAGGATGATCCCCTGATACAGGTATATGATAAAATATTTCCCGGATTATTAAAAAATAAGTCGGAAATGCCTGCATCTTTGAAGGAACACATCCGGTATCCTGCAGATATGTTATTGGTGCAGGGACTGGTATATGCAAAATACCACATGGAAGACCCGACGGTATTTTACAACCAGGAAGATCTGTGGGTCAGGGCAACCGAAAAGTACTACAACAATGTTCAACCTGTTGAACCATATTATATTATGTGGGAACCCCTGGAATCTGATGAAATGGAATTTGTCCTGATACTGCCTTTCACACCCAAGAATAAACAGGTGATGATAGGATGGATCGCGGGAATGTGTGATGATGAAAATTACGGGCGATTCCTGGCTTATAAATTTCCCAAAGAAAAACGGGTTCTGGGTACTCAGCAGGTAGAAACAAAAATAGACCAGGATTCTTATTTGTCCGGACAACTGACCTTATGGGACCAGAGAGGATCGAACGTTATCAGGGGTAATGTGCTGGCTATTCCCATCAACAATACCATTATTTATGTCGAGCCGATCTATTTAAAATCCGAAACATCTGCTTATCCTGAACTCAGATTGGTGGCAGTTATGCACAACGATAACCTTAGTTATGCCGAGACATTTGACGAGGCATTAATGAATTTATTCACCCGGACATCCGGTCAGAGGGAGGCAGAGGAGACAGAACTGACCGGCAGTGAAAGTATGTACGAATTGATCGACCGTGCAAAGGAGGCTTTTGAGAATTATTTGCAATATATGCAACAGAAGGAATTCGACAAGGCCGGAAGTGCTCTGCAAAATCTTGAAGAAGCATTACAGAAATTATCAGAAGAAGGTGGCGGAAATTGATTTATATTTCTTTGGTATTTTTTATTCGTTGTTTCTCAATAATAACCGGATTTTTTCATTTAATTCGGCTTGGATTCTCTTATAGGTTTCTTTTATTTTTTCGCCTCTTTCTTCAAATGTATTACTAATCCTTTTGATAATCAGGTCGTGGTTTTTCATCAGAGCCTGAGCTATTTCCTGTCCCTCACTGATATATTCCATGGTAGCCTGAGCCATAGGGGCTTTGCCATACCTGGAAGGATGAATCAAACCTTCAAGAATGATATATTTTATTTTCCTGCCATGGGCCTGATAATACAGATTGATATAGGTTTCCACCCCGAAACGAATATCGCGTATATTCTCAAGGATAGGGAGAATATCCTTTTTGAACAGTGCTCTTTCCCCGGTCAGGCTTTTAAACGGATTGATCCGGTAATTGATGAGCGTTTCCGAGGGCGAACCGACCACCATATCCGCTTCAGGTTTTTCATACATCAGGGGGCTCAGCAGTTTTTCAAAATGTTCCTGTTTGATCCCGGACACATCGGAATCAAAAAACAGAATGATCTCATTGCTTGCATTTTCAACACCAACAGCCATGGCATTACTTTTTCCCGTGTTTTCAGGAAGCCTGATATGAATAAAGGGTGTTTTTTGTTCCAGATCTCCCAGCAATGCAGGTGTACTGTCGTCTGAGCCATCATCAACAACAATTATTTCAGCATCTTTGTTGTACTTATGGCATGATTGTACAACATTAACGATGGTTTTTTCTTCATTATATACACATATTACAATGCTTACTTTATTTTTCATAATGTATTTGTTTTATAGATTATGATGAAATTAAATATAATGTGTTGTGCTATTAAATACCATGATATTTATAATCAGGTTTATATATAGGAGCCCCGAAGCCTCGTGACAGCTGTATATAAAAGCTTCATATTTAAAAACTTGCATTATGTAATAACAGAACGTCACAAATATGGTTTTATTCTATCGGAAGTGTCACACTGCGAATATATGAAGTACTTCACTTCCCTTTTCAATATGGCAACAGTGCATACCCTGCGAAACGGGGGCAGTGTATTTCTGGCAGAGCCGGGAGAAATGCCAATGAAGGATACAGAGATCAATGCATTGTTAAGATATTAAAAACTGTGGATTTTACGGGATAACATGAGGCGAAATATCCACATAAAAAAACAACAATGCTCCCACCTAAATTCGGATATTCCGCTATCTGCGGAGCTTTGCCGAAATATATAAATAATGGAATGATTTTTTCATATTATTAATTACCATCCTAATTCGGATTTGTATATCATCATATTTTAATGTACTATTTTTAACTTTAGATATTAATATAAAAATGTATAAGAAATGAAAAAGTTAATAAACATCTTACTATTATTTATGGTTGTCTTTGCCGGATGCAAGACAAAAAAGACAGATGAACAGGAAATTCAGAAATTACTCGACCGCCAGGCACAGCAGCAGGAATCACAAAAGGAATCCCTTGATAAACTGCAGCAGATAAAAGATTCGCTTGCTGTTGAAAAAGATATGCTTGTTAAGGAACGTGACCAAAAAGATGAAAAAGTTAAACTTCTTGAGAAAAACCAGCAAATCCTTGTCGAGGAATTAAAGAAGGAAGAAGAAACTGATATATCCTCTGAAAAAACCAGGCTACAGGAACAAATATCCGGTTATGAGGATTCTATTGAACAGTTAAAAGACGAGTTATCGGTTCTGGATGCTGATATTGATTCCATTGAAAATAGTATGGGTTTTTATGAAGTCCAGGAAGAACAGGCGGAGAAACTTCACGAATCAGGGATTGATGAAATCGATCAGAGGATCAACAAGCTCGAAAACCAAAAGCAGCAGGAAATTAAAAAGGCAGATCTTGTAGATCGAAGAATTTTGATCTCGGAGAAAAAGATCGAAGCCTATAAGATGGAACGTGAAATGTATGTGGATGAAAGAGATGAATTGCTTCGCACCAATGCTTCAGAGGAAAAGCTGGAACCATATCGTAAAAAGATTGCTGAGATGGATAGTATCATTAGTGCGGAAGAAAAAAACAAACAGGCAATTATCAATGAATTGAATAAGACAAAGCAGTGGATCTCAGATGTGGATACGATGATCAATGATCTGCAGACAAAAATCAAGCAGGAATATGATGAAAGGAAGATCATTGAAGGATTTATTTCTTCTGAAAAAGAAAGATTGCAAAATGAAATTGACAATCTGCAAACCACCAGGGAAAAACTGGTTAATGAGCAGGAACAGATTTCAGATGAGCTTTCCGGGGTCGAACAGCAGATCGCTTCCCTTAATAAAAAAATGGAGCTCATAAAGAATAAAGAAATGAGTGATTTACTTGAGCAGCAGGCAGAAATTGAGCAGTCAGAAGCTGCCCTGGCAGAAGAGGAGGTCCGGTTGCTGGAAGAATCCAAAAAGCTTGATACACAGTCCGTCAGAGTAACCTCTGATGCTGCAAGTGAAGAGTTAAAAGGCCTGGTGGAACTGGGTAACCAGATTGATTCACTCAGGGCATCAGTCAAGGAGGAAAAGGCAGAGATCGCCAAAACACGCAAAGAGCTTTCAGAAAAGAGAGCTGAAGCGGCGGAAAAAAGAGCCAGGTTTGGACGTACACTGGTAACATTAATTGTTATTATTGTTGTCGGTGATTTGGGATTGCTCACGCTGTTTTACTATCTTGGCAAAAGAGCCAGAAAATCATAAATAAATCATTAAAACATTATAAAAATGACAGAAAAGAAAAATACGAATAAGCAATCAGATTCAGATTTTTTCCCTGAATCAAAAGAGAACATCATTCAGGGTGCCAAAGTGTTTTCTGAAAAGGCATCAGACATATTTAACAAATTCCTTGATAAAGTAAAGGACGCTGCAGAAACAGCTTATGAAAAGGGTACGGAAATATTTGAGGGTGTAACCCTTACAGCTCAGAATTATGTTGAAAAATACAAGGACCGTTCTGAAATGTCCGGTTTGAAAAAGGTCAGGGATGACGTAGCAACCCAGCTTGGAAATATGTGTTATATTGAATATTCCGGTAGATACAGGTTCCGGGAAGAATTCATGAAAAGTGATGAATTTAAAAACATGATAGCTCAGCTCAGGGAGCTGGACAAACAAATCATCAATATAGGTGAACGGCTCGAGAAAGAAAAATAATTATCTGTTATACATTTGATCAGCTGATAACATTAAATAATTACAATCGTGAAAAAAGTATTACTTAAAAGCACTATTCTGCTGATATTGTATACTCTGGCATATCTCTATTTTGCTATTTTCAATTGGCAGATCTTTATCGTAAAGCTTAATATTAACCTTGGATTCGGGGTGGTTGAGTTCCCACCGTTTATTGTCCTTTTTCTGCTGGGTTTCATCATTATAGGTATTCTTAGCTGGACGAATTATAATATACGGTTGCGAAAAATGATCTATGAGTTGGAACATGGTGTGGAAATGGGAAAGATAAAAGATAAACTGGTCAGTACCAAAGTAAGGGAATACCTTCTGGAAGAAAAGAATCTTGATCTTTTAAAGGACAAAATGGGTATCAGGGAAATACAGAAGAAGCAGGAAGAATTGACGAAACTCATTACTGATATTAAAGACAAACCGGAACAAAAGTAATAGGTTAATCAAAGAGCTTGACATCAAAAGGACAATTAATTAAGAGAGTATCTGGAAGCTTTTCCAGCATTTCTTCCATCTTTTCAATATATTTTTGTTCCTTCCCTGAAGGAGGGATGTTGAATCCCAACATTACCAGGTCGGCATTCTTCGAATTATTGATAATAATCTCGTTGATGTTTTTATCAATGATGAAAACATCTTTTTCCTGCATCTGTTCAGATAGCTTTTCTTTTATAGCATTATCTTCACTTTCTTCTTCCTGATCTTCGACTGTTTCATTCTGGTCATCTGTGAATTCTTTGATTTCAAGCTTTGTTTCAATATTTTTTGTGTCTTCCTGTATGTTAATTAATTCTCTCTCAGCTTCATCATTGGTTGTTTCCGTGATCATCCTGCGAAACGCATTGAACCATTTCTTTTGTCTTTGCCTTTTTCTTTGAATCTTTTCATATTCGATACTCAGGCTTGCTTCCTCTGCATAATCCGGACAAAGTACATTGATATTGGCTTTAATCCTTGATTTCTGGACTAATTCTTCGAGGAGAACCCTGGTATGTTCCATTTTGTCTTTCAGAACAACTGTTTTTAACCGTAACAGAAGAATCTCCCCATGTGGAGCTTGAAACAAGCAGGTGAGCCAGTAACAGCATAAAACTGCCATTAACCTGTCCGGGATCCCACCAAACATCGATCTTTTGATATACAGAACGTTGAATATGCGGATTAACATTTAATAATAACAAACTGTTGTTAAGCTCCCTGTAAAATCGTATCAGTTTGAATTGATCACTCATTTCAGATGATGCCTGAAAAATCCATTTTTTGGTTGATTCAGTCCATTCCAGGAGTATGGTATTATGTTTAAAATCTCCGATGCCATGGATTTGAGAGGCAATCATTTGTCCGGATGAATAATTATCAACAATGGCATTCTTATAAAAGGCATTGATCCTTTTTTCATGTAATAGTTCTTTAAATTTTTTCGATTCCTGTTCCAGATTTACCGATGCACTTTTATCCAATTCCAGGAGATTGAGACAGCTTAAAAATCCACTTTTGTGTGTCAGGGAGAAAGCAATTTGTATTAATTTATGTTTGGCAGGAAGTTCTTTACTGATCACCAACACATTGGGTCGCCAGGTATCTGGATGATCCTTTAGTTTTTCCAGTTGCATCAGGGCGTATTGTATGATGGTACTCCAGACACCTTTCCGTACATCTCCCCAATTCTTTTGCATTTGCCTGTGCTTCAAAAACAAATAAATAGAAAAACAACTGCAAATCCTGTTACACATGCAACAGGATTGATCACGAACATAACCCATATACATCCAGCGGCACCCAGAAGTGAAAAGGACCAGTGAATCCTGAAGGTTGGCCTGAATCCCGGCCTGTTTATTAATCGTTCTATAAATGAAATAAGATTTATGGAACCATAAGTGATGAGGAAAAACATGGTCAGTACGGGTGCTATCGTATTTAACTCACCAACAAATAATACTCCTGCTACAAGCATACAGGTAAAAACTGTGGCAATGATCGGTTCATTTGTTTTACCTTTTCCTTTACGGAAAATTCTGAATATAATGCCATCTGCTGCCAGGGCCTGCAATGTTCTGGGTGCAGCCAGAATATTCGCCAGTGCAGAAGATAATGTTGCTCCCCATATACCTGCATATACCAGGGGACCCCACCTGGATATGGCAATCATGATCGTATTGTTAGAGATTAATTCATCCGGTGAAGCAACCATGGAGAACCAGATAGCAATCAGCAGGTAAATGACCGCACCGGCTATCACGGAGAAAATAGTTCCTGCAGGAATGCTTTTTGACGGATCTTTCAGGTAACCACTCAGGCTGACACCGGAAAGAATACCTGTAACAGCCGGAAAAAATACGGCAAATACTGACCAAAAATCATATGTGCCGGAATATTGTGGGGATAAATGAATGTTTTTAAATGAGAGTGACTCACCGGTAAAAAAAGACAAGAGTAAAAGAATAATGATACCGAATATGATATACTGGGTTTTTATTACCGAATGCGTTGTGCGAATAAACAAAGATATTGAAATTTAAAATATATGAAGAGCTGTGCCGCGGCACAGCTCTTCAGATATTACTGTAATTTAA
>CAZGOR010000019.1:0-22070 GCA_964527875.1 uncultured Bacteroides sp.
TTAAGGATCGGGAATGCTATCGTCGAAGCAAAAGAAAAAGGTGCGGAGATCGTTTGTTTTCCTGAAACTTCAATTCTGGGATGGGTGAATCCCAAAGCCCATGACCGTGCTTTTCCTATTCCGGGTGAAGATTCGGACAGATTATGTGAATTGGCAAGGAAATACAAAATATATCTATGTGTTGGTCTGGCAGAAAAAGAAGAAGATAAATTGTTTGATTCAGTTATTCTGATTGATGATCATGGGGAAATTATTTTGAAACACAGAAAAATCAATATTCTTACAGAACTGATGACACCACCTTATTCATCGGGATCAACCGTTAATGTTGTAAAAACGAAGTTTGGAAGAATCGGAATGCTGATCTGTGCTGATACTTTTCTGGAGGAATATGTTCAGAAAATGGCTGAACATAAACCGGATATCTTACTGGTTCCATATGGCTGGGCTGCACCGGAGGAAGAATGGCCTGAACATGCCCAAAGCCTTCATAATGTTGTTGCTGCAACAGCAGAAATAACAGGAGCTTTTGTTGTGGGAACCGACCTTGTTGGTGAAATAACTCATGGTCCCTGGACTGGCCAGGTCTATGGAGGACAAAGTGTGATTGCAGGTCGTGATGGACAAATTATTGCGGTCGCTAAAGACAGAGACAGGGATATTGTTGTTATAAAGATCATGAATTTAGCACATAGTGAGTAAAAGTAAAAAGCAGGGTGTAGGTTACAGGGTGCAAGTTATAGGCTGAAGGTCTTCAATGCACCATGCTCCATAATCCATGCACTATGCTCCATGCTCTTAAAGTAAATCAGCCTTGGTCAGGTACTCATAGCTCATTTTTACGCTTTCGAACATATCACGCTTGCTGAGATCCTGTTCAACAAAACACATCTTCATCCCGGCAGTTTCACGCTTGGCGAATATCTTTTCGAAGTTAATTGCCCCATATCCGACTTCTGCAAAAGATTTTTCTTCTGAATCTTCCATATCCTTTAAGTGCCATAATTCATATCTGCCAGGGGCTTTTTCAAGATAAGCCACCGGATCCTGTCCACCTTTTGTGATCCAGTACATATCAAGTTCAAATTGGACCAGTTCAGGATCAGTTTCTTTCAACAAGATGTCATATCCCATCTCTCCATCAAATGGTTTAAATTCAAAGTCATGATTGTGATAGGCGAATTGTTGTCCGGCCTCTTTGCATACCTCACCGAACTGATTAAATCGTTCAGCCCATTTCTTAAAATCATCAATGCTTTTTCTTTCTTCTTCAGGGATAATGGCATAAACAATGTACTTAACATCAATAGAAGCCATATCTTCTGCAGTGACTTTCCATTGGTCCAGAATTGAAGTCCGGCTTTCGTCAGTTGTAAGTTCGGTTACAACGTGCATGCTGGGTAGTTTCATCCCCAGATCTTCAACAATTTTCAGGAACTCAACCGGTTCTTTACCTAGGATCATGCGATCGCCATAACCATATCCTTCAATGTTTTGATATCCGATTTCTGCAACCTTTTCTAATGTTCCTTCAAGATCTGTGTTTATGTGCTCACGAACACTATAGATCTGCAGTCCTAAGATATCATTGATATCCTGAATTCCTTTGTCAGTAGTTTTTTTCCCTGATTTACATGCAATCTGGGGTATCACCAGACTGCCGACAGTCAGGATGGAAGTGGTTTTGATAAAATCGCGTCTGTTTTTCATTGTGAATAAAGTATTAAAGAGTAAATATGATAATGTTATAAGCGAAAATATATAAAAATAGATTATTATTCAACTGAATTGAATTGTAAATTTGAGAATCCTCAAAATTATGGAAAAATCCCGGCGATTATTAAACTTGTTTAATTAACACTCCAAGGGTTGAGAATCACCACCCCAAGAACCTTAAAACAAGGTTTAAAATTTAATACCTTGGGTTAATAACTCTCCAAGGGTTTAAAGAGCTCCAAGGGTTAAAAAATTCACTATCTTAGTTCATCATTATATATAATTATAATAAAATGAAACGTTCAATGAATCGTATCCAGACTATTATTGTTGTAATTTTTTATACCGTTACTGTTATATTAATGTTGGCTTGTGACCGGCAACAGACTCAGGAATTCAGGGTTGAGGATCTGGGATTTCGTCCTAACATCTTGTGGATTACGTGCGAGGACATTACTCCTTCACTTGGATGCTATGGTGATACTGTGGCTGACACTCCCAATCTTGATCAGCTTGACCGGGAAGGTTAGCGATGAGCTCGTGTCATTTGTGGATTTTGCACCAACCGTCTTATCACTGGCGGGTGTTGATATCCCCGGTTATATGCATGGACAGGCTTTCCTGGGTCCTCAAAAAGCAAGTGAGCCGAGATCATATATTTATGCTGCCCGTGACCGTATGGATCCTGCTATCGACAATATGCGGGCAGTAAGGGATAAACGCTATAAATATATCCGGAATTATTTGCCGGAAAGACCTTATGTGCAGTTCATTCCTTATCGCGACCAGATGATATTGATGCAGGAATTATTCAAATTTGAAAGAGAAGATAAACTGGATGATGTTCAGAAGATATGGTTTAGCAAAACAAAACCTGAAGAAGAGCTTTATGATCTGAAAAACGATCCACATGAAATCAACAACCTTACCGACGATCCAGAGTATATTGATGTACTTGAACGGATGAGAAAAGCACATGAACAATGGAAAATAAAATATGACCCTTATAGCCTAATTCCAGAATCAGATCTTGTGAAGCTTCTTTGGCCCCCCGATGGTATCCAGCCAGTAACTGAACCTGTTCAGTTTTCAATGAAGAATGATACTGTTTATCTTTTTTGTGATACCAAAGGAGCATCCATTGCATACCAGCTGTCAAGCCAGGATAATAAAAATTGGTGGCAGTTGTATTCATTACCAGTTGAATTTGAAAAAGGAGATACCGTAAAAGCAGTAGCAATAAGAATAGGATATAAACAAAGTTCAATGAATACTTATTATTGATTTTTTATGAACTTTAAGCAATTTGAAATTCTGAGTTTTGATTGTTATGGTACGTTAATCGATTGGAAAAAAAGTATTCTGGATATATTTATCCTAGTGATCAGAGAATATCATCTTGATATATCAGGTGATGAAATGTTTCAATTGTTTTTAGAAGCGGATCGTAAATTTATTGGTGCTGAATACAAACCCTACCATGATATTCTTATAAATATCATGGATGAAATCGCAAAACGTTTAAAACTGAACCTCCACCCACGAGACAGATCGTGTCTTGTTGACCGGTTCGGAGACTGGACTCCTTTTCCTGATACACATGAATCGCTTGTTGAATTACAAAAGAAATTCAGGCTGGCTGTCATCTCAAATATAGATGATGAACTTTTTAGTATTACCAGAAGGTGCCTGGGTGTAAAATTTGATTTCATTATAACTGCAAAACAACTTGGATCATATAAACCATCTTTGAATAATTTCATTAAAGCACAAGAGCAATTTGGAGTTTCGTACGATAAAATTCTGCATGTTGCTCAAAGTATATATCATGATATTGTTCCAACCAACAAACTGGGTTGGAATAATGTATGGGTAAATCGTTATGGTGAACAGGAAAGAACTGATCCGGCTGAATTTCCTAACCTGGAAGTGCTGGATCTGACTGCTTTAGTGAAGATCATAAATATGGAATCTGATAAATAAGGAACTGATTCACAATTTGATTTTTAAGTCCAGAATTTATTGATTTGTTATTTTTCCCGCAGCGTAAAGACAAAACTACCGGGTCCTCGGGGGATGTTGCGTAATGTAGAAATAATGAATTGTAAATCAGCAATCTGCGAAAATCTAAGAGTATTTTTAAGTACTGAAAAACGAGTAAAATTTAAGTGTGATACGATTCCCATTTCGGATCGAATAATTGATGTTGTTGAATTAAACCTTATTCTAAGAAGTTCTATAACACAGGATATACATTATAATATTTTCAAAAATGAAAAACACAATTATTCTGTATTTAATCAGTCTTGTTTTTATTACACAGTGTAGTAACTGGACTGTCCGGAAAGCTGAAATATCCGGTGAACTTAATAAATGGCATAGGGTGACACTCACATTCAATGGGCCATCAACCAGCGAGAATGATACTGTAAATCCGTTTCTTGATTATCGTCTGAATGTTTTGTTCAGCAATGGTGAACGGGAATACCATGTGCCGGGATACTATGCGGCAGATGGCAATGCAGCTGAATCTGGTGCCGTGGCAGGTAATAAGTGGAGAGTCCATTTTTGTCCGGATAAGGAAGGAACATGGACATACAAAACTTCCTTCAGATACGGTAAACAAATTGCTGTTATGGATGACCCGGATGCTGGAGAACCGGTCTATTTTGATGGTCTGGAAGGAAGCTTCGAGATCAGTCCGTCAGATAAAACAGGCAGAGACTTCAGGAGCAAAGGGAAATTGCAGTATGTTAATGGGCATTATCTGCGTTTTGCAGAAACGGGGGAGTACTTCCTGAAAGGCGGTGCCGACAGCCCTGAAAATTTCCTGGCTTATGAGGATTTTGACGGAACATTACCGGGTAAATTGCGAGAACAACAGCCAGGTGATAATATTCCAACGTCAAGATTACATAATTATAAACCTCATGCCTCCGACTGGCATGAAAATGATCCGGTCTGGCAGAACGACAGGGGTAAAAATATAATTGGAGCCCTGAATTATCTGGCATCTAAAGGGATGAACTCAATATATATGTTAACAATGAACGTGAACGGTGATGGTGATGATGTATGGCCCTGGACCGATAGAAATGAACGGTACAGATTCGATTGCAGTAAACTGGATCAATGGGAGATTGTTTTCAGTCATATGGATAAGCTGGGAATCATGTTGCATTTTGTTACCCAGGAGACCGAGAATGAGTGTTTGCTTGATAATGGTGATACAGGTATTCAGAGAAAATTGTATTACCGGGAACTGGTGGCACGTTTTGCACATCACCTGGCCATTACCTGGAACCTTGGTGAAGAAAACGGACCTTTCGTGTCTTCATCTTACGGACAGACAGACCAGCAAAGGAAGGATGCTGCAACTTATCTGAAGAACATCAATCCCTATAAAGATATGATTGTGATCCATACCCATGCTTCTGATGCAGGACGACATAAAATTATTACTCCATTATTGGGCTATTCTGATCTGGATGGCCTCTCAATCCAGGTAGGATATTTATTCAATACTCATGAGCAAACACTTGAATGGCTCAGGCTTTCTTATGATTCTGGTAAGCCCTGGGTTGTTTGCCTTGATGAGATCGGTCCGGCACACACAGGTTTGATGCCGGATTCTGCCGATCCTGATCATGATAATGTCCGTAAGTTTGTTCTCTGGGCAAACCTGATGGCAGGAGGTGGAGGAGCAGAATGGTATTTTGGTTACCAGTACCCGCATAATGATCTGAATTGTGAGGACTGGAGATCCAGAGATAAAATGTGGGACCAGACCAGGTATGCACTGGAATTCTTTCAGAAACATATTCCTTTCTGGGATATGGAAAGCATGGACGATCTTACCTCATCTGAGATCGATTACTGTTTTGCACTCGAGGGTGAAATATATGCTATCTATTTGCCTGAAAGTGGTACAACGGAAATCAACCTGACAAACCAGGATGGGGAATATGTTATTAATTGGTTCAATCCGAGAAAAGGGGGAGAATTGGTGCTGGGTACAAAGAAACAGATCCCTGGCGGTCAAACCAGTAAAATTGGTTATCCGCCTGAGGAAACTGAAAAAGACTGGGTAGCTCTGGTTGTTCTTAATATGTAATATTTCTCTGTGGTTCTCTCAATAACTCTGTGGCCCCCTGTGACCTTTTACAATTGTTTTTTCATGTGTATACTTACTCAAGAATATCCTTTAATATATAATTTCATTCATATATAGTATGGGACAGATATTCCGTGAAGCCGGATATCATACAATATGGGCAGGTAAATGGCATATTCCAGAGAGTTATACGCTGAGAGCAAAAAGCCGGCAGAGAGAAATTCCCGGATTTGAACTGTTGCCGTTTTATGATACAACACTGAAATACCCCGAATGGGGAAAAGGACTGAATACAGACCCTGCCCTGGCAGATGCAGTAGCTAACTAACTATCTTCTGAATTATGAGCAGGATAAACTATTCTTGCTCGCCGTTTCCTTTTGTAATCCACAGGATATCTGTTATTTTCCCGGGAATCCTGAAGAGTTTCCAAATCCTGACAACATATCAGACCTTCCACCACTCCCTGATAATTTTGAGGTTGATCCTGATAAACCGTAATTTATCCAGATCTGCCGAAAAAAGAGTATTATGGAGAGGAGATACTGTATACCCGGGATTATGATTATTTACGATGGAGATCATATATTTATTATTATTACAGGCTAACAGAATCAGTTGACCGTGAGATTAGCAAAATAACAGATGCACTCGCACAATCAGGCTTGAAGAAAAATACAATGATTGTTTATACCAGTGATCATGGGGATGGCAGAGCCTCTCATAAATGGGCAGCAAAACTGAGTTTGTATGAAGAATCTGTTAAAGTACCATTCCTGATTGCTTTTCCTGTGCTATGGCAGTCAATCAGGAATGCAATGAGACTTCCGTAAAAAAACCTGGGAATGTCGTTTGATAGAATTCGGATTTGAAATGGCGGGCCGACTCATATCCATCCTAATAACTTTTAATCAGGTTTAAGCATGGTTGCATTGTTGGCATTACAGTGCATTAAAGACTAATATACAGGAGATTAGTATTATCTGATAGAAAGATGAGTTAAAAAAACTACGAATTTTATTAATGATATACAACACTTTTTCAGGGATTAAGCGGATATTTATGTTATTAAGCATAAGATTTAGCAACCGATAAATGTTAAATCCATGGATAAATTAATGGTGGGTGAGGTAGGGATCCAGTCATTTAAAATGACTGGATCATTAGCGAAGCTATATCCTATATATTTATATTATATACTGACATCAATAAACTGTTAAAGATTTGATAAACTCTCTCTAATCAGCATCATCAATTGAAGAAGTTTTAACCTTTGTAATTTGTAATAAGATTTGCAATAGCTATAGACAAGCCATTCTGGCAGTAATAAAAAATTTTGGATTGATTTATGAATAATAAGCATTAAAAAAATGTTTAACTTATAGGGTTTTTTCTTCGGATATATATGATGAGATCTGTATATCTTATACTATTTGTTTTTATTCATGTTACCGGTTTTATCAGAGCACAGGATACAATAAATGATCAAAGATCTGTTCTGAATCAACCAGGTAATGTTCTCCCTTTGAGCTGTCCGAAAAATCTAAATCATACCATGGATTTTCAGTTTGCTATTGTAGCCGACCGTGCCGGGGGACATCGGCCTGGTGTATTTGAAAATGCTATAGAGAAACTCAACCTGCTACAACCTGAATTTGTGATGAGTATTGGCGACCTTATCGAGGGATATACAACGAATAAGGATGATATCTACCGGCAATGGACAGAATTCAATAGTTTTATTGATAAGCTTTATGCACCGTTTTTTTACGTGCCAGGAAGTCATGATTATAACAATGATGTTATGGCACAGATATGGAAAGAGCTATATGGACCTTCATATTATTATTTTATTTACAAAGATGTCCTGTTTCTTATCCTGAATTCAGAGGAATCATTAAAAGTAAATGATTCCGGGGAAATAGATAAAACGCAGTATGAGTATGTAAAGAAAATCCTGGAGAAATATGCTGATGCCAAATGGACCATTGTTTTTATGCATCAGCCACTTTGGCTTAATGAGAATACCGGTTATTGGAAAGAAATCGAAGGTTTGCTTCGTGCAAGAAAACATACCGTTTTTACAAGCCATGATCATCATTATATGAAATATGAGAGAAATAACGGTAAATATTTTACCCTTGCATCCACCGGCGGAATAAGCCAGCTTAGAGGACTGAATTTTGGCGAATTCGACCATATTGTATGGGTTACAATGACTGAGGAAGGACCTATTATAGCAAATTTGCTTTTACAGGGAATATGGGATGAAAATATCGTTACAGAGGAGCTGACGAATATGATTAATGCTGAGAAAATCGTGATTAATCCGGTATTCATTGAGGATTTTGATTTTGGTGAAGCAAAATTTAAGATCCAAATAAATAATGATCATGATTATCCAATGTTGTCGTATCTGGCCTTTAATGAAAACCAATATTTGGTGCCCGGGAAGCCTACTTATCAGAAGGAAGTCAAACCGAATTCCGGTGAGATACTTACAATTCCTGTGAATTCATCGCAACCCATCGATGTAAATATGATCGATCCTCTCATTATGAATGCTTTATTTATATATAAGTATAAGAATAACAGAGAGATACCAACGAGTAAAAAATATTCGCTTATCCCTGTGAAAAAAGAATATGCAGATTTTGCAAGGAGCAAAATCTGGATCGACGGCAATCTGGATGAATGGCAGGGTCTTCCGTTTAGAGTAGATGCTAAATCGTATAAAACCGGAGATTTATCAAGTTATTCAGGAGATTATGATGGTAGTTTTGAGTTTGATATAAGATATGATTATGAGAACCTGTATATCGCAATGTCGGTCTGGGATGATGAATTGATCCTTGATAAGGAGAAATCACTTTGGTCACAGGATGCTTTGCATATTTATATGGATGCCAGACCATTACTGATAAGTTCAAATGGAAGGGGACAACAGTTTGAAGATTTTCTTGATATCTTGTTCGCTCCTTCTCCAAGAAAAAAGAATGATATCCAAATATATCAACAGGATCAATTACCTGAAGATATATTTATTGCAGCCGATAAAACAATTGCAGGCTTTGATGCTGAGTTATCAATACCGCTGAAATATCTTGAAGAAAAAAATGGTGACGAGTGGCAAAACTTAAGGTTTAATGCTGCTTTTAACGATTATGACCAGAATGATTCAAGAGCACGCATTTGGTACGTTCCTGAATGGAGTTCTGAAAAGAACTATGTAGGATCAGGGATGTTTTTTAGACAAAAAGACTGAATTATATGAATACCAGATCATTCAGTTAAATGCAATATTACAATCCTGATATTTAATACCATCTGTAATCATGAAACAGTTTATTATCCTATCATTTATACTGATATGTATTTCATGCATTTCAACAGATAGAGACGGGGTTGTTGATGAACGGTCAAATATCCTTCTCATTGTCAGTGATGACCATGGAATGGGTGATGCCGGATGCTATGGAAATCATGTTATTCAAACACCAAACCTTGATTATCTGGCATCGGAGGGTTTACGTTTCAATAATGCATTTTGCACTTCTGCATCATGTAGTGCCAGCCGCTCTGTGATATTGACGGGATTATATAATCATGCAAATGGTCAGTTCGGGCATCAACATTCCTTTCATCATTTCAGAACTTTTGATCATATTAAAAGTTTGCCTATGTTGCTTGCAGAAGAAGGTTACAGGACTGCCAGGATAGGGAAATATCATGTAGGACCTGATGGGGTTTATCCATTTGATCTTGTTCTGGATGGCCATTGCCGTAGCCCGGTTGAGATGGCTGATGCGTGTAAACCGTTGCTAGGCAGCAAAGACCAGTCCCCTTTTTTCCTGTATTTTTGTACCTGTGATCCACACAGGGGTGGAGGAAAAGTGGAGTCCAATCCATACCAGCCCGATCGTTTCGGGAACAGGGAAGAAGGCTGGCCCGGAATCAAGCCAGTACACTATGATCCCGGAGAAGTAATTGTGCCTGATTATCTTCCCGATCTCCCGGCAACCAAGGCGGAGCTTGCACAGTATTATGAATCAGTTTCCCGCGTTGACCAGGGATTGGGCCATTTATTTGAACTTCTTAAAGAATATGGAGAATGGGAAAATACAGTAATCATATATATCTCTGATAATGGCATTGCTTTTCCTGGTGCAAAAACCAATCTCTATGAACCGGGAATGAAACTGCCATGTGTAGTCTATGATCCCCACGCCGGTACTAAGGATGCTGTAACCGATGCATTGATTTGCTGGGCTGATATCACTCCGACAATCCTTGATTATGCCGGTATGCTGCCGGAAGACAATTCTATACCGGGTACAACTCCTCTGGAATGGAAGATCCTGGAGATACCCAGACCATCGGAATTCCATGGGAGATCCTTTAGAGAAGTCGTGAACAATCCGGAGGCTGACGGATTTGAAGAGATCTATGCCTCCCATACATTCCATGAAATCACAATGTATTACCCGATGAGAGTGGTAAGGACTCAGGAATACAAACTGATATGGAACATTGCAAGTGGACTCGATTATCCCCATGCCTCAGATCTTTGGGAATCTGAAACATGGCAGGCTGCACTTGAAAGTGAATCAGGTGAATATGCAGGAAGGACCATTGAATCATATTCTCACAGACCAACCTTTGAGTTATACAATATTCAGGAAGATCCAATGGAATGGAATAACCTGGCCTATAAAGCTGAATATATTGATGTGATGGAGGAATTAAAAACAAAGCTTAAAAACTTCCAGGAAAGGACAATGGATCCATGGATTGTAAAATGGGAACATGAATAGGATTATGTCTAAAATATTGCTAAATTTGACACCGTATTTTTACTTAGTCTTAATAAAATTTATCGGTTTAAAATTTTGTTCAATAAAAATTTTATGATAAACCGAAAATATTGAAAATCAGAAATTTGCAGAATATTACCACAGTATATCTCTATAAATATTCTATTAAATCTTTTTTTAAAATCAATCTCACAATCTGTTCATAATTATCATATTAAATGAATATTATATTTCTTGATAAAAAGACAGTGGGTAATGTAGATAATTTAAACCTGCTTCATAAGCTCGGGGATGTTCAGGTATTTGATCACACAATGCCTGAACAGGTTGTTGAAAGGTGTGCGGGGAAGGATGTGATCATCACAAATAAAGTTATGATAGACAGGGAGATTATTGATGCACTTCCCACTTTAAAACTTATTTGTGTGGCAGCAACCGGGGTCAATAACGTTGATACAGATTATGCAGGGAAAAAGGGTATAGAAGTAAAGAATGTTGTTGCCTATTCAACGGATAGTGTGGCCCAGTCGACTTTTTCTATGCTTTTGTTTTTACTGAATCGTCATTCATATTATGATGCTTATGTAAAATCAGGTGCGTATTCACGCAGTGACATTTTTACACATCATGGGCCTGCTTTCTGGGAACTGGCAGGCAAACGGTTTGGAATTATTGGTCTGGGTAATATTGGCAGGAGGGTGGCAAAGATTGCAGAAGGATTCGGGATGGAAGTTGTTTTTTTTTCAACAACCGGAAGGAATAATAACATTAACTATAAACGATTCGACCTGGATACATTATTGAAAACTTCAGATGTGGTTTCCATCCATGCCCCCCTCACTGATTCAACACGTAATCTGATTACATATAGCAAGTTGAAATTAATGAAATCCTGTGCCATACTGTTAAATACCGGTAGGGGAGGGATAGTGAATGAAGCCGATCTGGCAAGAGCACTGAATGAAAATGTGATCGGTGCTGCCGGTATTGATGTGTTGGAGAAGGAACCTGTTGATTCCCAGAATCCCTTGTTGAAGATATATGATAAGGATAAAATTCTCCTGACTCCTCATATTGCATGGGCAAGTAAAGAATCAAGAGCCCGCCTCATTGAGAAGATTGCCAAAAATATAGAATCTTTTAAGAGGGAGAAGGGATATTAACTCACCGCTGCACCAGCCTTCTCAAGAAGTTTTTTAGTAGCAATGATCCCCTCATATTCACTTAGCTCCCTTCCTTCATATTCAATCCCGATGTAACCAGTATAACCTGCATCCTTTACAATCTGGAGCATTTTATAGTAGTCAATATCAACTTCATTTCCTTCCTCATCGAAGGTATGGGATTTTGCACTGACTCCTTTGGCCCACGGCATAAATTCCTTTACTCCTTCATATTTATCATATTCTTCCTCACGGCTTACCCTGAAATTTCCAAAATCAGGAAGAATTCCACAACGGGGATGGTTGACCATTTCCATGACACCAACAAGCCACTTTCCATTGCTTGAGAGTCCACCGTGATTTTCAACGATTACATTGATTCCATATTGATCTCCATATTCACAAAGGCTCGCGAGTCCGTCAGCAGCCAGTTTCATCTGTTCTTCATATTCTCCCTGGCTACGTGCATTTACACGGATAGAATGGCATCCCAGGAATTTAGCAGCTTCAATCCATTTATGATGATTTTCGACAGCCTGTTTTCGTTTATCATCATCGGGGTCGCCAAGATTGCCTTCTGCATCGCACATGATCAGAACACTTTTTACTCCTTCATCATCACATCGTTTTTTCAGTTCCGTGAGATATTTTTCGTCTCTCGCACGGCTGAAGAAGAATGTATTAACATATTCAACGGCTTCGATACCAAAATCCCTCCGGGCAATAATTGGAAAATCAAGAGGATTTTTTTCACCTGGTAAAATTGTTTCCTGACCAGGTCCCGGTGGTTCACGAAAATATGCCATGCCCTTCATCATATTTGTACCGAAGAAGGCTCTGTTAAGTGACCATTGAGCAAGTGAAATTTTAAAGAATAATTCGTTTCTTAATACACCTGTTGAAGACAGGGCTGAGAATGTCGGCAAAAGACTTAAGCCTGCCGTAGTGGCTGAAAGATTAACAAGAAATTTCCTTCTTGATGATTTCATGTTTTTTAATTTTTAAAGGTTTATTATTTTGAAAACAAAACAAGCCCGTAAGAGGGCTTGTTTTTTGACAATTCATCCATACATCCGCGGGTGCATTATAGTTCCTTGATCTTAATATTTCTGAACCAGACCGCATCTCCATGATCCTGAAATCCGATATATCCTTCCTTGGCCACATTAGCCCAATCCGGATTTAGTTCAGGGAATTTGCTGTCAGCCACCAAGTCATTCCAGTCGTCTGTCCACAGGTGATATTCAAGAACGGTTTCCCCGTTCATCTTATGTACAACAGTACCATCCCATACCATGATTTCAACTGCATTCCATGCAAGGGCCGTATCGGCATTCTGCGGGTCTGCAGAAATAAGATCATATAAAGAACCTGCCTTGCGGTTCCCTTCTTTACCAAGCTGGGCATCAGGATGTCTTTCATTATCCAGTACCTGCATCTCGGGTGCTGTTTTCCAGATTGGCTCTCCTTCAATTTCCTGGCCAAGGTAGAAAATACCTGAGTTTCCACCTTTACTTATTTTCCATTCCATTTTCAGGTGAAAGTTGGAAAACTTTTTGTTATAAATAATGTCACCACCGGCACCACCAGCTTCACCCTGACCTGATTCAAGACAGTGCAGGGTGCCATCCTCAACGATCCACCCTGAATCAGGAAATGCATCCTGGCCATATCCCTTCCATCCATCGGTGGTTTCCCCGTCAAACAGAAGAATCCAACCCTCGTCGATTTCGGCCTGGGTAAGCTGGTTGATACCTTCTTCTGTTTCAGCCTGAGTAAGCTGGTCGGAACCAGCATCTTCTTTTTTCTGTTTACAGGAATTGAAAACGATGCCTGTAAGTACAAGGCTCAAAATAAACACTAAAAAAGTTCTGAATTTTTTCATAATGATTTTAGGTTAGGTAAACAAATGAATTATTTAATAATTGATTTAACAAAGCTTATCAAAAATAATAATCGTTCAGTCAAAAAACAAATTATTGATCCCTGAAAAAGAACGTCGGAACTCCTTTCACGTCCATCTCAACAGCAAATAATCCCCCTGCGTGTGGATATTTTTCTGCATCTTCAGGACTCATGCCGGTATTTGCTGAGGTAACAAATAATGTCTGAAGATCCTTCCCGCCAAATGCACATGATGTTATATTTTTTGCAGGAATATTTATTCTCTTCAATAATTCACCCGTTTCAGGATCAAAACAACCGACACAACTTCCTCCCCACAAACATACCCAGAGGTGACCTTCGGAATCAATAGTCATCCCATCAGGCCCACCCATACCATCAGGGATTTCCACGGCAGTCCGACCGTTACTGATACCACCTGTCTGGTCATCATAATCAAACACCTTAACCTTCCCGGTAGGTGTGTCGATATAATACATTTTCGTTTTATCCAGTGACCAGCATATACCATTCGAAACTGTGATACTGTCGAGTATTCTGGTTATTGACAGGTCTTGATCCAGGCGGTAGAGTGAAGCTTTATACCTGTTAGGAGGTTCCATACCCATGCTGCCAACCCATAATCTTCCGGCGGGATCACATTTGCCATCATTATATCTCATAGCCGGCAGTTCTGCTTCGGGATCAGCTATGAATGACAGTTCTCCGGATTCAAGATCAAGAAAGTTTAAACCATTCTCAAGAGCCACCAGTGCTTTACCGGATTCGGTTGGTACGACTGTTCCGATTCTTCTTCCCAATGAATATTCTTTATCAGTACCATCATCCGGATTAAATATATGCAGGATTCCCTTCTCAATATCAACCCACCATAGCCGGTCTTCCCTCTGATTCCAAATGGCTCCTTCACCAAGTTGTGCCCTGATATCAAGAACAACAATGGCTGTATCCGACTCTGATTCGCTTTGGGAACTTTGTTGCCCCTTGCATGAAATCATAAAACAAATAGAAACCAGTATAATAATTCTCATTTCTTTTTGTTTAAATATACAAATAATTTCCATTGATTAATATCATATATTGAAGATGGCAGGGGAGATTTAATGGCTGAATTAATAACTTCTACCCTCCAAACTTTATTTAACCCGCTCTATACCTTAACCTCAGTCTTAACTTTTTTGCTCTATACCCTGCATTTGCATCCTTGAACCCTTGCATCCTTGCCTACCTAAACCTTGAACCTACTATTATTTTCGTCTGACATTATTTTATTTGTTATTTTCAAACTATATAAAAATTATGAAATTTAAACCTGTAATAAAAAACCTTATTCTTATTGTCATGAAAAAATTATATTTTATCAGTCATGTCATATTAATGGCAATTGTGTATATGTCTGTTATATGGCTGCCAATAAATGCCCAGATTGACATCACCTATCAGGAACCTCCGGAGGCAATGGTGAATCTTGTTGATGCACTACCAACTCCATCGGTATGGATTTCTCCTGATGGTGTCTGGATGTTGCTTTTGGGGCAGCCGAGCCTGCCATCTATTGAGGAAATAGCTCAGCCTGAGCTCCGGATTGCAGGACTCAGGATAAATCCTGCCATCAATGGTCGGAGCAGGCTATTTTTTTACAACAGTATGAAACTATTAAATGTTGCTGATGGTAAGGAATTCAGTATTGAAGGATTACCTGAATCACCAAGGATAACCAACCTTACATGGGCACCTGATGGAATGAAAGTTGCATATAGCATGGCCAAAGGAAACGGGATAGAACTATGGTGTCTGGATATTCCGTCAAAAACCACTTATCCACTGACAGGTCCGGTACTTAATGATATTCTGTGGACAGATGCTTTTCAATGGTTTCCCGACAGTAAAAACCTTTTGTTTAAGGGAATTATTGAGGACAGGGGTAAGCAACCTGAAAAGCCGATAGTTCGTGAGGGTCCTGTGGTGAGTGAGAACATCGGGAAAATATCACCTGTCTGGACATACCAGGATCTTCTGGAAAACCGCTATGATGAAGAATTGTTTGATTATTATCTTGGCGTACAGTTATTTAAAGTTGGGCTTGATAAAGAGATCATACCTATTGGGGAAGAGGGTATTATCAGGAATTTTTCAGTTTCTCCGGATGGTAAATATATTTTAGTTGAAACGATCCACCAGCCCTATTCCTATCTTGTACCATGGTACGATTTCCCGGTAAAAATTGAAATATGGGATGATACAGGGGACTTGATCAGGGAACTGGCTGATTTGCCTCTGGCAGATAATATTCCAAAAGGATTCGAGTCTGTGCGAAAAGGCCCCCGTTCCCTGACATGGCGTGCTGATGCACAGGCAGAATTATATTGGATTGAAGCTCTTGATGGTGGAGATGCTTTTTTAGAAGTTGATTATCGTGATCAGCTGATGAGACTGAAAGTTCCCTTTAATGGTGAACCTGAAGCTTTAATGAAGCTTCAGCTGAGGTATGATGGAATATCCTGGGGAAACGATGAAATGGCCATTATCTATGAAGGATGGTGGGATACCAGGAGGTCTGTAACGATCCTTTTTAGTCCTGACCACCCCGAAGCAGAACAACAAGTTTTATTTGACCGGTCGACGGAAGATATTTATAATGACCCCGGAAGGTTTGTAATGAAAATGAATCCATCAGGATTTTATGTGCTCGAAACAGGAGATAAAGGTAAATCACTATTTCTAAGGGGAAACGGAGCTTCTCCCGAAGGTAATAAACCATTCCTGGATAAATATTTCCCGGCACAGCAAAAGACGAAAAGACTCTGGCAATCATCAGCTCCATATTATGAATATCCGGTTCATTTGACCGATCCAAATAACAACCTGATCATCACCCGCCGGGAATCTGTTGATGAGCCCCCGAATTATTTCACACGAAACTTAAAAACGGGATCATTAAAGCAATTAACCTTTTTCCCGCATCCTCATCCCGAACTAAGTGACATCAGTAAAACATTATTGAAATATTACAGGAAAGATGGAGTTCTTCTGACAGGTACACTTTATCTGCCCTATAAGGATGAAGCGAAGAACAAAAACCTGCCGGTATTGATGTGGGCATATCCGAGGGAATATAAAAGTGCTGATGCGGCAGGACAGGTGGATGATTCACCTTGCCGTTTTGACAGGATCAGCCATGGGTCTTCATTGATATGGCTTACGCAGGGATATGCCGTTCTGGATGATCCCAAAATGCCCATTATTGGAGAAGGTGACAGTGAACCTAATGATACATATGTGGAACAACTTGTTATGAGTGCAGAAGCTGCTATAGATACATTGGTAGCAATGGGAGTAGCAGACCGCAGTAAAATTGCCATTGGCGGGCACTCTTACGGTGCTTTTATGACTGCAAACCTGCTTGCACATTCCGACCTTTTTGCAACAGGAATTGCCAGGAGTGGTGCTTATAACCGTACCCTGACGCCATTCGGTTTCCAGGCAGAGCAGCGAACTTTCTGGGAAGCTCCTGAAATTTATTTTGCCATGTCACCTTTTATGCATGCTGATAAAATCAATGAACCAATTTTGTTAATTCATGGTGAAGCCGATAACAATTCAGGTACGTTTCCTATCCAGAGTGAGCGTTTTTACCATGCTTTAAAAGGACATGGAGCTACGGTCCGGTTGGTTATGCTGCCTTACGAAAGCCATGGATACCGTGCCAGAGAATCCGTACTTCATATGCTGTGGGAAATGAATGAGTGGCTGGAGGAGTATGTGAGATAAATTATCCGATGACTCACAGTCATCGGATGAGTATTAAACCTTAGAAAGGAACAAGTCATCCCGAAGCGTAGCGAGGAGGGATCTCGCTGAAAATGAAGATTATCCTGGATTTGGATCATTGCAGATCAACCAAGCCTCTGGAGAAGAACTTATAACGACTCATAAAAGTCGACTTTAACAGACCTGGCGAGATCCCTCGGTTGCCTGCCTGCCGGCTGGCAGGAGTTCGACTTTGTTTATTCAGTTCGCTTTGCTCCTGAATAAACAGTCTCACTGAACATTGCAACAACAGAAAAACTACTGAATAGCAATTAATATTCACTAGTAAATTAAATGACGTTAAATATTACGAATACCGATAATTTCAGACAGATATTTGAAAATATTGACGGAGGTAAGATCCTGGATGTTGCATGTGGCATTGGACAATTCATTGAGATCCTGCAGAATTCTCTTAGATCATGGGATGAGATTTTTGGCCTTGATATGGATGATCATTATGTAAGTGAAGCCAGGAAAAAATTCTCCGGCGATCGTTACCGGTTTATCAGGGGAAATTCTGAAAAAATTCCTTACCAGGATAATATCTTTAACCTTGTTAGTATTTCGAATGGTCTTCACCATATTAACACGCCTGAATTAACTTTAAAAGAAATGAAAAGGGTCCTGAAGCCAGGAGGTTATCTTGTCATTAATGAAATGTTCTCCGATGAGCTAACGGAATCACAGATTTCTCAAAAATTGTATCACCACTGCAGGGTGGAAATGGATAGAATCTTAGGGATTAATCATTTTTATACCTACGAAAAGAATGAAATCATTCGTTTTGCAGAAAAGTTGAAATTGTCCGGTCTGTTAGTGTATGAGTATAATGAAGAACAGAATGACCCGTTAAACAGTGAAACCATCAGGGAATATTCAAATAAACTGGATTTCTGGCTGGAACATATCAGGGATCATGAGAAATTTGATTATTTAAGGGAAAATGTCCGGGAGCTCAAGGAAAGATTCCGTAAAGTCGGTATTACCCGGCCACCACAGCTCGTGGTTCTTGGGAGAAAATAACTAATTTATTTGAACCTGAAAGAATAAACCGGGGCTGGTTACTTGGGATATGGGAATTGGAATATTGGAATACTGGAATTTGTGAATTGATTAATTTGTAAATTAGTGAACTTGTGTGTTTGGGTATTGGGAATAAAGTATATTCGTTTATTTGTATAATAGTTTATTTGTGTGTGCGGGTATCGGGAATAAGGGTGTGAAGTTCTGCTGCCTGCCTGCCGGCCTTACTTCGCCGTCCGCGTGTCGCCAAAGCTTTAGCGGAGGCGCAAGCTTCGCGAAGGCGCAGCAGGCAGGCTTCGCTCCTTCAGGATGACCTGATTCTAAAGACACATACAACTTATTAAACAACAACTGAATTAACAATTGAATTAACTACTGAACAATTAATAAATCAATCAAAATGAAAACAAAATCATTATTAATTCTCTTTATGGCTTTGTCACTAACAGTAACCGCGCAATTAAATTCACGGCGGGAAATAAAAATTCCCGATATACCGGGTTACCTGACTTTAAAATGCGACCTGCATATGCATACAGTTTTTTCTGACGGGCTTGTATGGCCCACTGTCCGGGTTGACGAGGCCTGGAGGGAGGGACTGGATGTCATTGCAATTTCTGATCATATAGAATATCATCCGTTTCAGGAGGATATACAGATAAATTTTGGCCGGTCATATGAGATTGCCAAACCCAGGGCTGAGATGTACGGATTAATCATTATACAGGCAGCAGAGATCACACGTCAGATGCCTCCGGGTCATTTTAACTGCCTTTTTCTCGATGATGTAGCTGCAATTGACCAACCCGATTTCTGGGATGCCATTGGCGAAGCTCAAAGGCAAGGTGCATTCATTATGTGGAACCATCCCGGTTGGCGCCAGGAAGACGAAGTACCAATATGGTATGATGAACATACAAGATTATATGATCAGGGATTGATGCATGGTATGGAAGTTGTTAATGGACGGTCCTATTATTCATTGGCACTGGAATGGTGCGTTGAAAAGAAAATTACCATGATTGGCACCTCTGATATTCATAGTTCCATTGGCATGGATTATGATTTAAGTCTGAACGATCAAAGACCGGTTACGCTTGTTTTTGCCACTGACAGGACTGAAGAAGCTGTTAAAGAAGCTCTGTTTGATGGCCGCACAGCCGTATATTCGGATGATATGCTTATTGGCAGTGAAGAGTTCCTGAATCCGCTGTTTTATCATTCAATCGAACTTGTAAATGGAGATCAGGATTTTTCTTCGGGTGGTACGTTTTATATTCAGGTTATAAACAGATCTGAAATCCCTTTCCACCTGATATCGAACGGAAAACCGGAAGGTGTGGAATATCCTGAGGAAATTACCCTGCATGCGGAAAGAACAGTGATGATGCCTGTGAAACTGAGCAGGAACGCAACTAATAATACACATGGTGTCATACTTCTTTATGAGGTTAAAAACCTGCTTATTAATAAAGATACAGGCCTGGCTGTAGAGCTTGTTATTCAATAAGCTCAGATTAAATAAAATTGCATCTGTCAGCAGTTTAGTTCCGTAAGGGGAGTATTTGTCATTCGCATTCCCGGGATAATTTGTGAAAAATGAACGGTTTTAAAATAATGGATGATGTGTTATTGTAGTGTGATATTCAGGGAATCAATCGAGACGCTCGCACCGGCAAAAATACCTACCCCGTTTTTGATATTTGAATAACCCTGAACGGGTTCGCGAAACGGATCATACAATGTGTTATAATTTGGGGATACCGATTTTTTATAAAAATAATACTCTTCACTGAGTGATAATAATTCGAAATAGATTGTACCACGAACATCGCTTTTATCCAGCAAAACAACCAATTCATAAGTTTCTCCGTCAATATACCTGTCAGAAAAATATTCGTGATGAACAGTATGATTAGTCCAAATAACTGGTATTCCTCCTATAATCATATCATAGAACTCCAAAACCGGGTCGTTGCATATATAAAGAATTTGTTCCATGTAGTGCACATTTCTTTCAACATGCAAGGAATAATAATTGGAGATGTCCGGGGGATCTTTAAAGAGTATCCTGCATTCAAGCATAGGTATTGTTGTGTTGTACGAACAAAAATAATCGCAATACCAGTCGGGTAATTCCCCGGCAACAGTAAGTGTATCTACCCTTAATAAAGGTATCGGCTCAGGTACCGTATTGCTGGCAAAAGCAGTTTTAAAATCTTTTGCTGTGATAACGATACGATACGGGTTATTTTCACCGGGAATAAAGCCTGAAGGCGATACAAAACCCAACCCGATGTCGTTAAATCCTTTATTTTCCAGAGTTTCAACGAATATCTCATTCTCATAAAAGTCGACGACTACATTTTCCATTTGAAAAGTACTTGTTGTATCGAAAATATGTTTACTATGTGAAATGAGCATTGAAATTGGATCAGTAGTTAAAAACAACCCATATACTGCTATTTTTTCCTCAACAGGTGGGAGTTCAACCTCGATACTCCTCTCGCATGAAAAAGAGATACACACTATAATACATATGATTCCAATTCTTTGCGTCATAACATATTAAAATTTGAAATTATAGGCAACAGAAGGCAGAATAGGAAATAGTCCGACCATAATTATTCTTGGGTTGATGGGGTCATCATCATACCTGAGATAAAAAGGATTGATTCTGTTATAAGCGTTGTATATTCCCACACTCCAGGTTTGTTCTACCCATTTTTTCTTTTTATGCCTGTTCAGGCTTATATCCAAACGGTGGTAAGCCGGCATCCGTATGTTGTTACGATGTTCGAAATAGTAACTGCCTAAAAATTTCTCTGTCAGGAATGTAACGGCATTCCCAGTACCGTAGACCCAGGTAACAGCCGCGTCTGTTTTCCCGTCAAACCGGTACATGAGCACGAAGCTGATATCATGTGTCCGGTCATACCGGTAAGGGTAAACCTTCCCGAAGCTTATATTTTCAAATTGCCGTTCCGAACGGGATAATGTATAACCCAGCCAGCCGGTGGTTTTCCCTTTGGTTTTTTCGACAAGAAATTCTATTCCATACGCACGGCCTTCTCCAATCTCCACTAAATCCTGCCAGTCATTTTCATTCATATAGCTCGCACCTTCTTTATATTCTATTATATTGTCCATTAGTTTATAATATCCTTCAATGCTTATGTTTACCGCTTTTTTCAATGTAAACACTGTTCCAATTGCATATTGTACCGAGGTTTGCGGACTGATCCTACCGGTTGCCGGAACCCATAAATCGGTGGTCAGGCCAATCCTTGCACTTGATAATAGATGAACATACTGGTTCATTCTTGACCAGGCGCATTTTACCGACCATACCGGGCCGATTAAAAACCGTGCGGATATGCGGGGTTCCGGTGACAAATACCATCGTTTACCGACATAAAAACCTGAAAAGCGCAAGCCGGTATTCAATTTTACTATATTCCCTATTGAAAAATCATCCTCCAGATAAAATCCTGCTTCACCAGCAGGTATACGCTGCCGGTTG
>CAZGOR010000020.1:0-6730 GCA_964527875.1 uncultured Bacteroides sp.
TGGGGCAGCCTTTGTTTTTTTAAATATAAAATAATAACTTCCGGGAACCATAGAGATCCTAGCTAAAAAGAAATAGTAAAACCACAAATTTTTAATAATAAAGATGAAAATTCAGTTTTGGTTAAACATTATTGTATTATCAATATGTTTAGGTTCAGCTAAAGGACAGGAATACCCGTTTCAAAATCCTGATCTTTCAATTGATGAAAGGGTTAATGATCTTGTTTCAAGGATGATCCTGGAAGAGAAAATTTCACAGATGCAAAACGGTGCCGCTGCTATACCAAGACTTGGTATACCGGAATACGATTGGTGGAACGAATGCTTGCATGGTGTTGCCCGTAATGGAATAGCTACTGTTTTTCCGCAAGCTATTGGAATGGCTGCTACATGGAATCCGGAGCTTATTAAAGAAGAGGCTGATATTATTTCCACCGAAGCCAGGGCCAAATACCATGAAGCTGTAAGAAATAATGAAAGGGGAAGATATAAAGGATTGACTTTTTGGTCACCGAATATAAATATCTTCAGGGATCCAAGGTGGGGACGCGGACAGGAAACCTACGGTGAGGATCCTTTCCTGACATCCCGCATTGCCGTAGCCTTTGTTAAAGGTTTACAGGGTGATGATCCAAACTATTTTAAGGTTATTTCAACACCCAAACATTATGCCGTTCACAGTGGTCCTGAACCACTGCGACATACGTTTAATGTGGATGTCAGTGACAGGGATCTGTATGAGACCTACTTGCCGGCATTTAAAGCATGTATCACGGAAGGCGGTGCATATTCAATAATGGGAGCCTATAACAGGTTTCGTGATGAATCATGTAGTGCAAGCAAATTGCTTCTTGGACAAATACTTAGAAAGGATTGGGGGTTCGAAGGTTATGTGGTCTCGGATTGTGGCGCGATCAGGGATATTTTCCGTGGCCATCATATCGTTGAAACAGCTGCTGAAGCTTCTGCCCTGGCAGTTAAAAATGGATGTGATCTGACTTGCGGAAGGGAATATGTTGCCCTGAGCGAAGCTGCTTCGGATAATCTGATCACGGAAGATGAAATCGATGTTTCGGTTAAACGTTTGATGACTGCCCGCTTTGAACTGGGTATGTTTGATCCCCCTGAAAGAGTTCCATACTCGCAAATTCCCTTTAGTGAAAATAATTCGGAGGAACATAACCGGTTTGCGCTGAAAGTGGCCTGGGAAAGTATGGTACTGCTTAAAAATGAACAAAATACACTCCCCATTCGGAAGGATTTAAAAACCATAGCTGTCATCGGACCTTATGCCGATAATGTCGATGTATTATTGGGGAATTACAATGGTATCCCATCAAACCCTGTCACCATTCTTCAGGGAATAATAAACAGGGCCGGAACAAATACGGAGGTTCTTCATTCGCCGGGTGTGCTGTCACCGGAATCTTATCTAATATCAGCACCTGTTGGTACAGAGTATCTCAGGCCTTCAGGGAATCAACCCGGAAATGGTTTGACAGGTGAATATTTTGATAATCCTGACCTGGAAGGATCTCCTGTCTTTGTGAGAATAGATCCCATGATTCAAATGTTCTGGAGAATTGAAGGCCCGGGAGAAGGAATTCCAAACGACAATTTTTCAGTACGCTGGACCGGAAAAATTGTTCCGCAACTTGGAGGAAGTTATGAAATCGGATTATTCACCGACGAAAAAGGGAGACTCTATATTGATGATGAATTGGTGATCGATAATTGGGGTCCGTATGAAAGGAATTTTTCTGAAACAGAAACGATTCAATTTCAGAAGAACAGGGAATACAAGGTCAGGATAGAATATGCTGACATCTCTGAATTTGCAGGGATCAGTTTGTTATGGAGGAAAGTTGAAGAAGAAGATGAGAAGTCCGCCATGATTGCTGAAGCTGTTGAAATGACCAAACGATCGGATGTTACCATTGTAGTTGCAGGAATTTCACCGAGACTGGAAGGTGAAGAAATGCGTATCAGAATGGTAGGTTTTGAAGGTGGTGACCGAACCAACCTGCAAATACCCAAATCCATGCAACTATTGATCAGGAGTCTGCATGAAACAGGCAAGCCTGTAATTCTTGTGCTGACAAGTGGAAGTGCTCTGGCCGTTAATTGGGAAAATGATAATATTCCGGCTATATTACAGGCATGGTATCCGGGTCAGCAGGGTGGCAATGCTGTTGCAGATGTATTATTTGGCAATTATAACCCTGCAGGAAGGCTTCCGGTAACATTTTACAGGTCGGTGGAAGACCTGCCCCGTTTTGAAGATTATAATATGGAAGGAAGAACATACAGGTATTTTCGCGGAGAACCTCTTTATCCTTTTGGACATGGATTGAGCTATTCGGATTTTCAGTATGAAAAAATAGAGGTCAGCAGCAAAGAAGTTACTGAAAACGAAAATATTACTGTAATTGTCTCGTTAACCAATAAGGGTAAATATGACGGCGATGAAGTGATTCAGCTTTATGTCCGTGATGTGGAATCTTCAGTGATGCAACCGATAAAATCTTTGAAAGGATTCAAACGGACTTTTATTAAAAGCGGCGAGAGTAAAATAGTTGAGATTCCCCTGGAAATCAAAGACCTGGGTCATTATGATGAGAATAAAAAGGAATTTATAACAGAACCCGGTATATTTGAAATTCAGGTTGGGGCATCTTCAACGGATATCAGACTTAAAACCCGGATAGTAGTGAAGTAGAAATAACGGAAGATTCATTATTTCAAAAATCATCTTGTTTTGCAAGTTCGAGCGCATGCGTTGTGGTATAATACTTTGCGATCATATTGGGAACCTCCCAGTCAGGTATTGTTCCACTCCTGAGAAATTTAAGGAATTTTTGTGTAACCCGGGCAAAATGAACTTCATGTCCTTCCCGGTATTGTCCGGGGATATATACCATCCATCCCTTGTCGGTTTTCCTGAGTTCCACCCCGGGATATTTGTTCTGAATAAGCTTGAACTGATCCGATAATACGTTTTCATAGGAAGTCTCGTCACCAAGGGGCTCAATATAGAGTGTCGGGATAAAATTTTCTTCAATTCCCTGTCTGATGATCAGGTTTGATTTTGTACCGCGCATGATGGAATAATGAGTATCCCCTGTACCTTCCGGGGCTTTGTAAGCCCATTTTACTGATACCTTTGCATGCACACCGAAGAGCTGGTAATTTATTTCTCCATTGCAATGGACGGCTATAGTTGTGTCATTGATCATATTTTTATTAAGATAATCCGGGAAACTTTCCAATTTTGTTATTTTAGTGAATTCCCGTAAACTCATCTCGGTTGGCCACCGTTTTGCCGAGATCAGCCGGATATTTTTTGCATAATTAATGATCTGGTCAGGAAAACATTCCCATTGGATCAGGTCAACGAGATGGGTAGTAACATCCACGATCCCGTTACCTTGCTGTGATTCATCCATAAACCAGGCCGGACGGGTCAGGATGTTACCGGACACATATTTATAAAAGTGATGGACACTCTCTTTTGTAACAGCCGGATGTTCGACAGATCCTGATTCCAGTTTTCCAAATACCTCGGAAAGCATTGAAAGTTCTCTTTGCAGTATTGTGGTTATTTCATACCGTTCAGTCATGATATCATACAGAACAAGATTCTTTTCTCCGGCAACTGCTAATGCCTTTTTTAACATTTCAAATCCGTTTATGTCAATGGCCATCGGTTTGTCAGCCAGCACATTAATACCGGCTTCCAGGGACCTGAGTATATATTCTGTTTTTTTCTGATTATTTCCTGCCAGTACAACCACATTTCCAGGTTTTTCGGAAAGCATTTGTTCTAAATAATCGCTGCCTGTATAAACTTTTTCTTCCCAATGTGTGGGATTTTCTTCACGCGTGTTAGATGATTGAATAAAATCAAGATGTTGTTTTACCTCTGCTCCTTCAGGTGCATAAACATATACAACGGAATCAATCCCTTCATACATCGTTTTTTGTACGAGGGCTGCATGGAAATGCCCCGGGTCAAGGGTCATAATTTTAACTTCGCCATTCATCCCCGTAAAGGTACTGGTTTGTTCCGAATCAGTCTCTTTAGTGGATCTTCTTCCACTGCATGAAGTCATAACAAGCAATAGGACGGAGACCAAAATCACAATCGGTAAATATGTTATTCTCATAATATGAAAGATTTTTAAGTTCTGTTTTTATCAGACAGATATTAGAAAAATAACGCTTTGTGCGATTGATCAGACGATATTAATAATTAGAAAATTGTCGAGCCACGACCCGAGTACTCGGGGCTCTAAAAAAAAACTATTATTCAATAATTTAGTTTTTTCAATAGCACAATGCGATAGAAAGATAATTATTTTTCATTACTATATTGTTCGAACGACTCAGCAATTCTTACTTCTGTATGATCACCTGCATGTACCAACACACGGTAACGGAGTAACAGTTCTGTCCCTTTTTTCAGAAAAGTTTCATTCCCGTTTTCAGGCCAATACATCGGCGTTGGTGAGATAAATCCATAGTCACGGGTAAACCAGGGTGACGGGTACCAGGGGTTTGAAGGATGCTGCATGATGACTAATCCTTCAGTGACCTCACCGCGCTGTCCATAATAATCGATCCAGGATGAATTTTTACCGAAAGTTTCCTCTTCACCTCTGGCTCCTTCAGCATTGATCATGGTACCGCCATAGTTAACCGAAAGATCTGCTGCCATTCTTGCACTGAAGAGTGAATGGTTGGTCTTAAGTATATGAACATCGGTGAGCATCTCCATAGTTATTTTGAAATCCATCTGGATCACAGTCTCGGATGGAGAGGTGATGATGATCTTTCGCGAATCTTTTATGGGAGACAGGGCTCCCGGCCGGCTCCAGATACATTCATCGGAGATCACTACCGTGTCTCCTCCTTCTTTGAGTATTTCAGCATTTACCGATATAATCCGGCCACGCTCCAACCCTTCCTGCCAGTAATTACCACCATTAACCCTATCGCAACCGAAAAAGAGAGAACTGTGGTGAGGGTAAATCCCGTTACGCATTGAGGTGACCGATACACCGGTAACCGGCCCATTCACCGGATAGAAAAAGGGATATTTCTCGTCATCTGAAAAAATATAGCTTGTAAAGAATTTACCATTTACAGTAACATTGATTTTCGAACCAACCTTTACTGCATTAATTTTAGCTGCTGAAACAGGCAGGGTAATCAGTATAGTAACGGTAAGTAACAATGCAGTGACAGTAAAATTTTTCATTCGGTTGAAATTTTATAATTATTTGAAAATAAAATAATTAAAAATATGAGAATCCGCCAGCTGTCGGACAACCACTTCGCTCTCACATGATTTTATTAATCATTCATAATAACGGATATTTTTGGGGGAGAAGCAAAATACTGCCATGCGGCCTCTGCTTTTTCTTTGGAAAAATGATCATTAAAGACCAGTAATCTGTATTTAAGCACATATTTTTGACCGGGTTCTAATAACCAATCCGTATCCTTGGTTGGGCAAAAATTTGCAAACATGTCCCCGCGTCCGTTTTGAGTTTCAGGCCATATCCGTAACGGCTCCGGGTAATTATAATTAGTTGGATATGACATCATTACAACACCTGCATAATCCTCATCGATGCTACCCTGAACAATGCACCAGCGTGCTTTTGAACCGTCGGCATCCTTTCGTGTTTTACCTTCTGAGGTAAGAACTTCACTGTTATTTTTGTTCCATGCCTCAGTTGTTCGCCATCCAAAACCTGCATACCGGTACTCAAGGATCAATACCGGGCTTTCAGTGGCACAATTAAGCTGTATAACGAAATCGGCTATAAAGTAATCCTCATTATCCTGTGGCCGGTATACCCTTACACTCTGTAACTCATTCAGAGCCACTTTTTCACTTCCATCCTTTTTAAAAACAACATGTTCATGCAATGCTTCAAATCCTGAAAACAGTGAACCTGTCTGGACCGAGACAAAATTTGCAAAACGCACTGTACCCTCCCGTTTTGCAAGGTTCCAGAAATCAATCCGCTCTCCTTCAAACAAAACCTGGGTCCAGGGATTCCAGATACCGTAATGATGATAATGATCGGGCGGTTGTATACGTGTCAGAGCATGCCCGTTCGGAGACCAGAGAGGATGTATAAATCCGCTTCTTTTATATGCTGTATCGATTCCTTCGGGTGGGTAAAGTGTTTTGTAATAGTAACGCAGTAAATTCTGATCCCCGTATAGCAAAGTTAATGTGCCATCTTTGTCAGTTGCCATGACTTCTTCCACCTGACCCGGTGTATTTTTAATCAGTTCATAAATATGCTTTCCACTATTGCCGGATTCCGGTTTTACCATCCAATGTAAAGTCCTGTGAGTACCCTGCTCTATCTGGAAAGGAACCGGTAGCTTATTGTTGTCCCTGATCTCAACCAGGATCAATGCGGAATCAGAAACGAATGTTACAGCATCAAGATCAATGCTAACCGGAACATGTATACCATATGTCTCCTTAGACAGGTCAACTTCAAACGTTGCAATTTTTTGTCCATAACTGTTGAATGATAAAATGTAAAAAATGGCAATAATAGTCAGGTTTCGAATTACTTTAAAATACTTATTCATTGTTTTTTTAGATTTAGTGAGAATACATATTTTTTTGATTATCAGATGTTTTCCAAATCCATATAGAATTCCGGAGTGGGGAAAAGTTCAGTTATTAACAAACCTTTCT
>CAZGOR010000020.1:6740-21862 GCA_964527875.1 uncultured Bacteroides sp.
ACAGATTATTTAAAAATATTAATTTCATTTGAAAGAAATTAATTTTGGGATTGAATAATTGAATATGTGCCACTAAGTTATTTGAAATTATCTTTGTTTTATTCAAAAAGTTAATACATAATGTTGATACATATGAGGGAGATGATTTTTAAAAGTAAAAATTAATTTTATTATTTGCAACCGATTGCAAAAAATTTCTAAAATTGTTTTAATTATCTCATGCTTTATGCTTATTTTGTAATATTAATACAATGCAACAAATGAAATGACAAGTAATAAAGAAACAACCATTTATGATATAGCCAGGGCTTTGAATATTTCAGCTTCCACGGTGAGCAGAGGTTTGAACAATCACCCGCACGTTCGGCAGGATACCAGAAAGAAGATCATAACCGCAGCCCGTAAAATGGAATATCAGCGGAATAAGTTTGCCACAAACTTAAGACAAAGATGTACCAATACGATAGGTGTGGTTGTACCTCGTCTGAACAGTTATTTCCAGTCAAGGGTGATCGCCGGTATTGAAAAGGTTGCTAACCAATCCGGTTACCACCTGATTATCAGTCAATCACTGGAATCCCTCAAGAATGAAATAGCCAGTATTTCAACCATGTTTAATGCAAGGATTGACGGATTAATTGTATCCATCGCCTGTAATACAAGGAATTTAAAACATTTTGATATTTTGTTCAAAAAAAAGATACCGGTTGTATTCTTTGACCGTTTTATAGAACATCCTGATTGCATCAGTGTTGTAATTGATAATTATAAAGCCGGGTATGAAGCAACAATGCATTTAATAGATCAGGGATGCAGGAGAATAATTTATATAGGAGGAAATCTGTATAGTAATGTTTATGCTGATCGTCTCAGTGGTTATAAGAAATCACTTGAGGATAATGGAATTGATTATTTCAATAATTTAATATTTACAGATGAATTGAATGAGCAGACAGGAATAGAAGCTGTAAAAAAAATACTTAATATGAAAACTCTTCCTGACGGAATTTTTACAGCTAACGACGTTACAGCCGCAACAATCATTTGTAAACTAAAAGATGCTGGCATAAGCATTCCGGGAGATATAGCTGTAGTCGGGTTCAATAATGACCTGGTGTCCAGAGTTATTGCCCCGGATCTAACCACGATTCATTATCCTGGATTAGAAATGGGCGAAATTGCTGCATCAACACTGATCAACAGATTGAACAATTCACAATCTGCAAATTTAAGTACCATTGTGATACAACATCATCTTATCATTCGCCAGTCATCTTTAAAAATGATGGTTGGATCCCGATATAATGCTTCAGGAATGATTCAGAACCAAACAAAAAACGTTTAACACCGAATTTGAAACAATCACACTTCTATTCTGTCCTGTAATGAATTCAATCCTATGAAAATAACCGATGCCAAAGTTATTATCTGCAGTCCCGGGAGGAATTTTGCTACCCTGAAAATATATACCGACCAGGGAGTATACGGACTTGGAGATGCAACACTGAATGGCAGGGAAAAAGTTGTTGTTTCATGCCTGGAAGATTATTGTATCCCTGCAATAATAGGAAAGGATCCCCAAAACACCGAGGATATTTGGCATTATTTATACAGGGGGGCATACTGGAAGGGAGGAGCTGTTTTCATGACTGCTGTTTCTGCCGTTGATATGGCTTTATGGGATATTAAAAGCAAAATATTGAATACTCCTCTATATAATCTAATAGGTGGTAAAAGCAGGGAAAAAGTACTTGTATATACCCATGCCTATGGTAAGAATCTGAACGAAACCATTGACAAAGTAGGGCAGGAAATTGAAAAAGATTTTACTGCAGTGAGAGTACAGTCAGGCATTCCCGGTATTGAACATACATACGGCGTTTCGAAAGACGATAAATCCTACGAACCGGCACAAAAAGGATTACCACGTGAAGATTACTGGGATACCTCGAAATACCTGAATTATATTCCGAAATTATTTGAAAAGGTAAGAAAAGTTTATGGTGATCAGATACATTTGTTACATGATGTACATCACCGTTGTACTCCTGTTGAAGCTGCCCGGTTAGCTGGGAAACTTGATCCGTATAATTTATTCTGGTTAGAAGATCCTGTTACGGGAGAATTACAGGAAAGTCTTCGTCTGATAAGAATGCATTCAACCACACCCATAGCCGTTGGAGAAGTTTTTAATACTGTTTATGATTATACTTCTCTCGTAACAGAGCAGTTGATCGATTATATACGCATGCCACTGGTTCATGGTGGAGGCATCACCCACCTGCTGAAAGTTGCAGCCTTCGCTTCAATTTATCAAATCCATACAGGGTTTCACGGTGCAACCGATCTTTCACCGGTAAGTATGGCAGCAGCACTTCATTTCGATATTGCTATTAATAATTTTGGTATACAGGAATATATGCCACAGCAGGAGATTGTTAATGAAGTGTTTAAAACAAATTACCAGTACAGAAATGGTTATATGTTCATCGACAATACACCAGGTATTGGAGTGGATATAAATGAGGACCAGGCAAAGAAATATCCTTATTCTATGGCCAGCCTGCCGGTTAACAGAAAGACAGACGGAACAATTTTTTACTGGTAAATAAAGAGTCCTGGGGATGTGACCGGAGAAAAAAATATGACTTCGAATTCTGAGTGAAATTTTAATTGTAACATACCACAATGGTAATGATCAGTCATTTCTTAACTATTAAAACTAAATAAAAATGAATGCACAGCAATGGAAAAATCTTTTAAAAGTTATCAATGGCGAAATCCTGGATGAAAAACCTGTTGGATTTATAATTGATAGTCCCTGGTTACCAAACTGGTACGGAATTACGATCCTGGATTATTTCACAAATGATGATTTGTGGTTTAAAGCTAATATGAAGGCCATCGAAACATTTCCCAAAGTTATGTTTCTTCCGGGATTCTGGTCGGAATACGGTATGTGTGGTGAACCTTCGGCGTTTGGTGCCAAAAGCTCCTTTCCTGTAAATGGTTTTCCCTATCCTTATAAAAATATTTTTTCTGTTGAAGAAATTAGTAGAATTGAAAAGCCGGATCCGGAGGTCGATGGATTTTGCCCGTTCATGCTGAACCGGTTAAAACTGAACAGGCAAAAGATAGAAGATGCAGGTCACAATATCCGTTTTTCAGTCTCACGAGGTCCTTTGAATATTGCATCTTATCTGATGGGAACAACGGAATTTCTGACAGCGATGATGATCAACCCGGAAGAAATACATACTCTCTTGCAGATCATTACAGATTTTTTAATGGAATGGCATGATCTTCAGAAACAAACCTTTTCAACGATAGATGGGATACTGGTACTTGATGATATTATCGGGTTTATAGGAGAAGAAGATTTTAAAAACTTCGGGTTGCCTTATTTTAAGAAATTATTTGCCAGAGAAATGAAAGTAAAGTTTTTACATAATGATGCAGATTGTATGTCATCTGTAAAATATTTACCTGAGATGGGAGTGAACCTGTTCAATATGGGTTTTGAGACCGAATTAAACGAGTTAAAAAGATTGACAGAAAATAAAGTAACTATGTTAGGGAATATACCGCCAAGAGATGTTTTAGCAAACGGATCAAAGGAAGATGTTGAGAAATCCGTCCGGGACCTGATAAGCGGACTAAAGGAAGAATCAAGAGTAATTCTGTCATGTGGTGGGGGTATGCCGCCGGATGTATCTACTGAAAATTTAAATTCATTTATGAATGCTGTTTCTTCTTAACGAGCTGCAGGTCTGTATCGGAAATTCATATAATAATCCAAGGATTTATCCGGCTTCCCGTATTCTTCCGGAATCGGTCTATTAGAGAATGTCTGAAAATAAAGCAGGCAGGCATTACGCCAGCTAACTGCATTTTCCTCCTGCAGTCTGAGTTTTTCTTTCACATGGAGGAATCTTTCCCGGTCTATTTTACCTTCCAGTGAATCCCATGTTTTCTGCATCCACCGGACCGAGTCAACACCGCTGTAATACTTGTAACACAATTCTTTCCAAAGTGTCCTGCCTGAATTCATCTGATGGTACCAACTCACATGGTGAAACCAGAGCAGTAGTTTTTCGGGACATGAGTTCAGGGATTCGTACTTTTCCCGGACAGGCTGGAAATAAAGACTTAATGCATTACTGCCGGTACTTGTCCGGTCGAATCCTATACCTGCCGAATCAGCACGGTGATAGTAAACGGATGTCCAATCGGCTCGCCCCCGGCTAACCCATGGCCCCGGACCATAATGATGACCCCGGGCCATGATATGATGTAATCCGAGAGGGGTCATGTAACTCACGGCAATCTCACGTGAGGCGAGCATCATTTTTTTTACTGGCTTTATGAAATTGTCGTCATTCGTAAAAGTCATCCTTATCCAATCGTCTGCTATTTCCCCGGAGGTAAGCGTATGGTCCCAACCTAAACGTCCAAGGACGAACCAATTTGCCTGGCCAAAAAGATGTCCGCACCAGTTGGTGTCAGTACCGATGTTTGATACTCCGGCTATACCTGTCATCTCATGGTTCAATAAAGTACCGTCAATCACTTTTGCCACATATGATCCTTTTCCCTTAGCATAGGTATCGGAGTCAAGACACTCCTTGAATAATGGTGCGAGATACACCAGGTGTGTTGAATGGCCTAAATACTCCTGGGTCACCTGGAATTCCATCATGAGAGGTGTTTCGGATATAGCACCAAATAACGGATGAAATGGCTCACGTGGCTGAAAATCTATCGGGCCGTTTTTTACCTGGATAAGTACATTTTTTCTGAAGCTTCCATCCAGGGGTTTAAATTCGTTGTATGCCTGCTTGGCCCTGTCATCAGGAACATTATTATCGTAAACAAAAGCACGCCACATGACAATGCCACCGTTCGGTGCCACGGCATCAGCCAGCATGTTGGCACCCTCCGCATGTGTCCGCCCATAATCCTGAGGGCCTGGTTGACCTTCTGAATTGGCCTTGACCAGGAATCCGCCAAAATCAGGTATATAACTGTAAATCTCTTCAGCTTTGTTTTTCCACCAGGAAATAACATCCTGGTCAAGCGGATCAGCTGTTTTAAAATCATCGATCTCGATAGGGGCACTGAATCTGGCGGTAAGATAAACTTTGATTCCATATGGCCGGAATACATCGGCCAGCGCAGCAACTTTTGCCAGGTATTCTTTGGTGAGGATCAGCGCATTTGCATTTACATTGGTCAATACCGCACCATTGATGCCTATGGATGCATTGGCCCTTGCATAATCTTTATACCGGGGTGAGACATTGCCGGGAAGCTGATCCCATTCCCAGAGAGAAGAACCGGCATATCCGCGTTCCACGGTTCTGTCCAGATTATCCCAGTGGTTAAGGAGCCTGTATTTAATCCTGGGTGAACTGGCTATCGAAAGATTAAGAATATCCTCATGGGTTTGTAGAAGCTTCAGAAAATGAAAAACACCATATAAGATTCCTATGTCTTTGTTGGCTGCGATGACAGTGCATGCTTTATCAGCTACATTAATACTCAGTATTATATAACCTTCTTCACCCGCATCACTAAGTTTGTCACCCAGGTTCAAAGATGCTATTAAGTCAGAACTTTCAGCAGTGCCTGCCAGGATGGTGCCATTACTGGCTAACTCATGTGTAAATTGAACTTCTCTTCCAAGTAAACCATTAAGCCCGCACTGAAGTTCTTCTTTGGCAGCTAATAAAACCGGTGTTTGCCCTTCAAAAATGATTTCAGCTATTGTAGCCTGGTATTCCTTTAGTAACCCGGTGTCGGAAACTAAATCATACCTGAGCCACAGCCTGTAACCGTCTTCTGCGTTCAGCTGATGCGCTGAAAGAATAATAAGAACAGTTAAAGTTGATAAAATTAAATGCTTGAATTTCTTCATGACTTAAAATATTAACGCACTTTACATTTAAAAATTGCTGTTAAAGAATATCTGCAATATAAGAATGTTACACATAAAAATACCAAATCATTTTTAATATAATAACTTGTTGAAAAACAATGATAATTATGGTCAGATTTATATACAGCCACCCCGGAATCCTGGGGTTAATATTTATAAAAACCTCTTATTTAATAACCTGCAACTTGAGTTAATTAATTTCGACATGTTATTCGATATGATTAATCTTTCTGCCGGTATAAGAGTGTTATGCAATCAAAACCAAAGATATTGAAATATTAACGAAGTTGTTATTTTAATATCTTTGCTATCAATAACAAATTATAATTATGAGAGAGATAACAGAAGAACAAAAAACGGCTGCCAGGTTTGCTAAGGCAATGGCACACCCTGTCAGGATATATATTCTTGAATTACTTTCCAATCAATCCTGTTGTTACAGCGGAGACCTTTCGGAAGTATTGCCGGTTGCCAAATCTACTTTATCCCAGCATCTGAAGGAATTAAAGGAAGCAGGATTGATTCAGGGTGAAATCGAGCAACCACGGATTAAATATTGTCTGAATAGAGAAAATTGGAAAAAAGCTCAAAAACTTTTAGCGAAAATATTGAAGATGTAAAAATTTTTACTAACATTGTTCGTATTTTTACGAATTACGAATTAAAATTGACAGAGATGAAAATAAAAGTTTTAGGTACTGGCTGTCCCAGATGCGGAGCTCTTGAAAGGGCTGTATTCAATGCATGTGCCGAAATTGACTTGGTAGCTGATATATCGAAGGAGGAAGATATCATGAAGATCATGGAGTATGGCATCCTCCATACTCCGGCCCTTGTAATAAACGACAAAGTTGTTCTGAGCGGAAGAATTCCGCGTAGTGATGAACTAAAAGAAATTTTAACCAAAAACAAGTAAAAATATAAAAACAGCACTCCTGATAGTTTTGGGGCTGTTCATGCTGGATATTCTGAAGATTAGACTTCCGGGAATGAACGGTATACCGCGAAGGTTTCAGGAGAAGGGAACTAACAACTATTGGGATGTGCTGCTGATTGGAATACTGTTTGCCCTGGCATTCTGCCCATATAGCGGAGTGTTGTATTTCGGTATGTTGGTACCCCTGTCAATTAGCAGTATAACATAACTCCAGCCTTTAGGCTGGGGTCAGTGAGAATCAACAACTTATGGGGCTTTAGCCCCAGGAATATTTAATAAATACATCAGACAAAATTTTTGACGATCATGGAGTGGAAGAAGGAGATAAAGATACTGGTCTGGATGGGGGCATTTTTTATGGTTGCATTTTTCATGCCGGCCGATGGAATACGGTTCAGAGAGGCTGTCAGTGCCATGCTTGACCTGACAAAATGGTATGCCCGTGAACATGTTATTTTGTGCCTTTTACCGGCATTTTTCATTGCCGGGGTAATTGCAGTTTTCATCAGTCAGGCTGCAGTATTAAAATATTTCGGTGCAAAAGCGAAGAAATGGGTAGCCTATACTGTAGCGTCAGTTTCAGGCACCATCCTGGCAGTCTGCAGTTGTACCGTTCTGCCATTATTTTCAAGCATTCATAAAAGGGGAGCTGGGCTTGGACCGGCTATTGCGTTTTTGTATTCAGGCCCGGCAGTTAATATCCTCGCTATCATTCTAACAGCAAGAATTCTTGGTTTCGAAATGGGTTTGGCAAGAGTCGTTGGAGCGGTTGCTTTTGCAGTGGTCCTTGGTTCCGTGATGTCATTCATTTACCGGAAGGAAGAAAATTTGAAGAGGGAAGAACAGGTAAATTTCCCTGATATGCCTGAAAAACGTCAGATGTGGCAAACCGCGTTTCATTTTTTTACCCTTGTATCCATACTGGTTTTTGCAAATTGGGGAAAACCCGGGGAAAGAGTGACAGGTGGAGGATGGTACTGGGTATGGGCAAATAAATGGTATATCACGACATTTTTCAGCTTATTACTGGCTTTCTCAATGATATATATTTTAAAAATCAAATGGCATCATGTAATTGCAACCGTCGTGCTAACAGCTGTTTCTGCATTCTTAACCAGTTCCCCAATGGTTCCTGTGGTAGTTGGCATTGCCGGAATCAGTATCATAACCTTCCTGGATAAACGGGAACCGGAAAACAGGGAATGGACTATCTCAACGTGGGGTTTCGCAAAACAGATTCTTCCTCTCCTTGCAATAGGAGTATTGATAGCCGGCTTTCTGCTGGGATCCACGCACGACGATACCCAGATGGCCGGTGTTATTCCTAACCAATGGGTAGCCACGTTAGTTGGGGGTAACTCGGTCCTCTCAAACTTCTTCGCATCTGTCGTAGGTGCTTTCATGTACTTTGCCACACTCACTGAAGTACCCATCCTGCAGGGATTGATCGGGGCAGGAATGGGGAAAGGACCTGCACTGGCGCTATTGCTGGCAGGACCTTCCCTGTCATTACCCAATATGCTTGTAATTCGCGGAGTGTTAGGTACACAGAAAACGGTTGTATATGTATTGCTTGTTGTAATGATGGCTACCATCACAGGTTTGATTTTTGGTTCATTTTAATAAATGATTGGAGATAATTTTTAAATCTGACTTATTATTCACAATAACAAGCATTAGATAAAATGATTAAGGAAATAAATTCTGTTTAACATTTTTATATCCGGTATTATGAAAAGAAGATCATTAGGCTTTATCGGGGCCGGCAGAGTAACAAGGATTTTTCTGCAGGCTTTTATAAACCGTAAAGTATCATTTAAAAGCATAAGTGTAATTGATCCTAATAACGATGTCCTTACTAGGATCAGGAAAGATTTTCCGGGCGTTGACATTACTGCTGATGATCTGCAAAAAGTCGTACGGAACGATGTCGTTTTCATTGCATTGCATCCTCCGGTAATAATGGAAATGCTTGAGAAAGTAAAACCGTTATTGGCTGAAACAATGATACTGGTTTCTCTTGCACCAAAATTCACCATCGAAAAAATTAGCTTCAAACTGGATGGTTTTCAAAACATTGCAAGACTGATACCCAATGCACCGTCTGTGATTAATAAAGGATACAATCCGGTTTGCTTTTCAGGAGGGCTGTCTGTAACAGATAAACAACTTCTTACAAACATATTTGAAGTATTGGGAAAATGTATTGTGGTAGATGAACCCAAACTGGAAGCCTACGCAATCATAACAGCCATGTTGCCGACATATTTCTGGTTCCAGTTTAATGAATTATTTGAAATCGGAAAGAAAATCGGATTGTCTGAAGAAGAATGCCGGGATGGAATTTTGGAAACCATCAAGGCCTCTGTCAACACTTTGTTTTCTTCAGGATTGTCAACAGAAGAGGTAACTGATTTAATCCCTGTAAAACCGATTTCAGATCATGAATCAGAGATTAAGGAAATCTATCGTTCAAGGTTATTGCCATTGTTTGAAAAAATAAAACCATGACTGAACAAATAATTTAGTTGGCTAATGAAAGTACTAATTCTATGCACTGGTAATAGTAGCCGCAGCCAGATGGCCGAGGGATTCCTGAAATTATTCGATAACAGTCTTGAAGTATATTCTGCCGGTACGGTTCCTGCAGGCCGGGTTCATCCCAAAACCATTCAGGTGATGAATGAAGTGGGGATTAGCCTGGAGGGTTATACACCAAAAAGTGTTGAGAAATTTCTATATGATTCTTTTGATTATGTTATAACCGTTTGTGACGATGCAAAGGAAAATTGCCCGATATTTGCAGGTGAAGTCAGAAACAGACTGCATAGAGGCTTTGATGATCCTGCCCGGGTAACAGGAACAGAAGATGAAATACTATCTGTATTCAGGAGGGTCAGGGATGAGATTAAAGAAGAATTTTACAGGTTCTTTCAGGAGAAAATAAGATAAATAATATGATTTATGATTTTGAGGGTATCATAAATTTAATTTGCATGATTGATCTTTATTATAATTATTTAAATATCTTGAACTAATAAAAAATTTTTATTTCTCACAGATATTCACAGATTGCTAATTTACAATTTATTATTTTTGCGTAAACCTGCGTTTTAATCTGCGAATATCTGCGAGAAGCCTTTAAAAGCTTTTTTAATAAATATTAATCCATTTTGATATTTATGATACAATCCAAGACGATTTACGATTTGTTTAGTCTCAATACATTGAATATATGTAATAATCTAAAACTCTGAAAAATGAAAAAGAAAATTAAAACCATCCTGATCACCTTTGGCATTTTATTGTGTGTATCACTTTCTCTTGCTCAACAACGGGAAGTTAATCCTATAAGGTTGGATCCTGTATCCGACAGGCTTTATGAAGTTTTGGGCGGCCGTGGTGCAAATGGAGGAGCATATGTCGGAGATAATGGTGTACTGGTTATTGATTCGAAGATGGATAAGGAATCGGTTGATCAGATAATTGAAGAAATCAGGAAAATAACTGATAAACCGATAAAATACCTTATCAATACACACAGTGATGGAGACCATGTTAACGGAAACAGGTATTTCCCTGAAGAAGTAATGATCATTGCCCATAAAAATTGCCGGGAGGAATTTTTTCATCCGGGGAGAGACGGATCACCTTCAGAATGGAGAAATTCCGAGCTGGCACCCTTTGTTCCCGAAATAACATTCGCGGATAAAATGGATATTTATATCGGATCTAAGGTTGTGCAATTATGGTATTTTGGAGTCGGACATACAACCGGTGATATCGTTGTTTATTTTCCTGAAGAAAAAACTGCATTTATCGGAGATCAGTTCTTTCAGGGAAGGCCTCAACTGATCCATTCTTATAAGGGGGGCAATTCATTTGAACATGTGAAAACACTCACAAAGATGCTTGAGACGCTGGATGCTGAAAAATTTTGCAGCGGTCATAGTGAAATTGTTGGCCGGGAAGTCATGAAAAATCATATCCGTCAAATGGAGGAACGGCAGGAAAAAATCAAATCAATGATGGATAAGAACATGAGCGTTGAAGAAATAAAAAGTGAATTTGATGAAAATGAAGCCAGGTTGGTTGAATCGATATATAATGAGATAAGATCAGGTCTTTGATTAATGGAATACTCACCGGGTGACTGGCAGTCACCCGGTGAATAACATTCCATTATTTCAAGTCACCAGGTGAGTAAAGTCATTGAATATCTTCTTATTTTTCCGGATTTTATCAGCATTTCATAACAAGAAGAAAATGAGAGTGTTAGCATTTACATTTGTGTACAGTATCTGTAGCATATGTACAGTTTATGCTCAGGATGGGACAAATTGGCGTGGACCGGAATCAAATGGGATTTATCCTGAGACAGGCTTGCTGGATAAATGGCCGGCTGAAGGCCCGGCAATCGTATGGCATTTTGATGGTCTCGGTGGAGGTTATAGTTCACCTGTCTTTGCAGGAAGGAAAATATACCTGACAGGAATGGAAGGTACAACCGGATGTTTGTATTGTCTTTCAAATGAAGGCAAATTACTGTGGAAAAAACCATATGGCCAGGAATGGTCGGAAAGCTATTCCGGAAGCCGCTCTTCACCCAAAATCATTGGTGGAAAGGTGTATATAATGAGTGCAAGGGGTGGGTTGGTATGTATGGATGCAGCCAATGGGAATATCTTGTGGCTAAAAGATTTACTAAAAGATTTTAATGGAAGGAACATTACCTGGGGAATGACTGAAAATCTGGTGGTATTTGGAGATAAAATCATTTGTACACCAGGGGGTAACAGGAACAATATTGTTGCACTGAACAGGCACAATGGGACATTGGTCTGGTCTTCAAAAGGGAAAGGTGATCCTTCCGCATACTGTTCACCTCTGCTTATCAAACTTCCCGGAAGGACATTATTCGTTACCATTACTGCAAATAATATTGTCGGGATAGACGCAGATAATGGTGATGTACTATGGTCCTATCCGCAGACAAACCGTTATTCGGTGCATGCCAACACCCCTATCTATAATAATGGATATTTATATTGTTTCAGTGGTTATGGAAGAGGGGGTGTCAAATTTAAGTTGAGTGCCGACGGGAGTTCTATTACCAGAATATGGACGAACAGGACGATGGATAGCAGAATAGGGGGTGCGGTCTTGGTTAATGGAATGATCTACGGTTCCGGTGATCAAAACCTTGCCTGGCAATGTATCAATTGGGAATCGGGCAAACAGAAATATACTTACACCGGGGTAAGTAAAGGTAATGTGATCTTTGCTGATGGGAAATTATATTGTTACAGTGAACGTGGTGAACTGGCCATGATGAAGCCATTACCCGACAGATTTGAACTCCGCGGATTAGTGAGGGTGACAATGGGTTCAGGGCAGCATTGGGCTCACCTGGTTATCCATGAGGGTAAACTGTATGTCAGGCATGGAAATGTACTGATTGCATATAAAATCTGATGATCCCATTATAAAAAAATTGTTAATAAAAAAATTTTTTGAATAAATTTGTGTTCACAGATTCTTATTAGTTCTTACTTTCTGCTGATTGTGTGGAACTTACAGATAATTGAGAAATAATGTGGCACGAGATTAAAAATATTTTTCATTTTATCATCACCTTTCAATGCCTGTTGTTTGCTGTATTTCTGCTGTCCCAGGGGCGTAATAGAAGACTCAGCAGTTCAATTCTTGCCACATTTTTATTCTCAATCGTTGTGATTGAAACAGGAGGAATAGCCAATCACTTCACAGCATTGTCAGAGTTGATCTATAATTATTTTCCGAAATTCCATTATATTGTTTTCCCGTTTCGATACCTTTACGTCCCGCTGTTGTTCCTGTATGTTCTATCCTTTACCAATAAAGATTTCAGGATCAGATACATCGATAATCTGCATTTCGCTCCGTTTATCATTATATATGTTTTCTTTATTTTCAAATATATCTCTGCAAATCCCGACTTGCTCAGAGATTACCTGCAAGCCGGTCGGCTGTTTAACAATACGGAAGACCAATTTTACACTTACCTGGAGCTTGCTCAGTTTTTTTTCTATGCAATAATTTCTCTTATTGTATTGAAAAATTATGTGAAAAAATTAAAAAACCGGTTTTCCTCTATTGAACGTATCAATCTGTCATGGTTAAAATTTGTTTTGATCGGATTTATTATCTGGAAATCATTGTTATTGACTGAATCAATTTTATGGTCAACCTTGTATGATGAAATACCGGAATTTGCATTTATCATCATGTATATCTCGGCAGAGATCATCTTTTTAGTATTTCTCAGTATCATGTTCTTAAAAGGATTGAAACAACCGGTGGTTTTCCTGGTGAAGATCGGGAACTATTCAAATCGTAAGTATGAGAAAACTTTATTGTCCGATCTGAAGAAAGAAGAATACACAAACAGACTGCTCAGTTATATGAAAACAGAAAAACCATATCTGGACCCGTTACTCGGATTACAGGAACTGGCTCAGAAATTATCCATTCCTCCTCATGATTTGTCTCAGGTGTTAAATACTACACTGAAGCAGAATTTTTTCGATTTTATTAATTCATATCGCATAGAAGAGAGTAAAAAGATTTTTTCAGAAGACACATCCAATAAAAAAACCATTCTGGAAATCCTTTATGAAGCCGGATTTAATTCGAAGTCTGTTTTTAACCTCGCTTTCAAAAAACAAACCGGCCTGACACCCACCCAATATAGAAAAGTCCAAAATTCCTGAAATCATTGCTTCCCTTCATTCTTTATTGGAAAAAGTTCATAAAAAAAGGTTCGACCTTATTAGGCAGGTCGATTATGTGAACCATTTAATCTATCATTACCTGCTTTTTTTAATAATCGTATTGAAATAATTGTGGATCATCATATGAATCCATACTTTAAATATTAATAAAATGAAAGCAGCGACAATTATTTTTCTGATTTTATTTTCTATTTCAGCATTTGCTCAGACAGCCCAGTTTCGTGGTAAAAACAGGGATGGCCATTTCAATGAGACAGGTCTGATGAAGAGCTGGCCCGAAGGAGGCCCGGAATTATTATTCAGTGTTGAAGAAATAGGGAAGGGATTTTCCATGCCTGTTGTAGATGATGGGATCATCTATGTAACCGGAAATAAAGACTCAATGGATTATTTATCAGCTGTTGATCTGACGGGAAATATCAAATGGAGTGTTCCATATGGACCTGCATGGTACAAGACTTTCCCGGAATCACGCTCCATACCGACTATTATTGATAACAGGATATTTGTAGTCAGTGGATCTGGAGTAGTGGTTTGTTTGGATACTGAAGCGGGTAATATCATATGGTCTGTTGAAGGATTTAAAAAGTTTGAAGGAAGACACGGTGAATGGGGAATAGCGGAATCACCCCTGGTTATTGATGATAAGGTAATCTATACACCGGGAGGAAATATAACCACAGTGGTTGCCCTGGACAAAAATACAGGGGAAACCCTCTGGATGACTGAAAGTCTGAAGGATACAACTGCATATGTATCCCCGATTCTGGTTGAATATGGAGGGAAGAAAATGATTGTTGGTGTAACAGCCAGCTTTATTTATGGAGTGGATGCCAGTGACGGCACAATTTTGTGGAGATATAAATATTATGACCTTGAAACTCCCTTATGGCATGTGTGGGCACCAGTGATCAATTGCATTTCACCTCTTTATCATGATGGTCATATATATGCTACCAGCGGGTATGATCATGTTGGAGTGATGCTGGAACTAAATGAGGATGGGACGGATGTAAGTGTTGTCTGGAGTGATACAACATTGGATTGCCATCATGGAGGAGTTGTCCTGATCAATGGTTATATTTACGGCTCAAACTGGAAAGATAACAGTAACGGTCAATGGTGCTGTATCGACTGGAATACAGGCAAAACCATGTATGTCAGGGAATGGGAATGCAAAGGATCGATGATTACAACTGAAAACCTTTTATACTGTTATGAAGAGAGAAGGGGTAATGTTGCCCTGGTGGAAGCAACACCGGAAGATTTTAATATCATCAGCTCATTCCGGATCCGGCAGGGTACCGGGCCACACTGGGCACATCCTTCGATATCTGACGGAAAATTATTCATCAGACATGGAGATGTATTGATGGTATATGACATTAAGGACAAAACGAAGAGCTAAAATTGAAGGGAGTTACAAGTTGCAAGTTACAGGTTACAAGTTACAAGTTACAGGTTACAAGTTGCA